>NZ_JBPLBG010000006.1:0-179807 GCF_054039255.1 Candidatus Harpocratesius sp. | reverse complement strand
GGTAATGATCCAACTCAGTTCTTATGGGAATTTGGAGATAATACGAACTCAACTGAAGCTAACCCCGTGCACGTTTATCTTGTTGAAGGATGTTATAATGTAAGTCTTACTCTTAAAGACAATGATGGAGATATTTCAATTTATTCATCAATTCTAATAATTGAAAAGGATTTACCACCTCAAGCAAACTTCACCATAAACCAAGATTTCTTGTTTTCCAACCAAGAAATTCAATTTAATTTTACTGGAACACTCGGTAATGATCCTACTCAATTCTTATGGAACTTTGGAGATGATACGAACTCAACTGAAACTAACCCTATGCATGTTTATCTTGTTGAAGGACGTTATAATGTAAGTCTTATTCTTCATGATAAAGATGGTGATATCTCAATATATTTAAATACTGTTATAATTGAAATAGATTTACACCCTCAAGCAAATTTCACAATAAACCAAGATTTTTTATTTGCAAATCAAGAAGTTCAATTTAATTTTACTGGAACACTCGGTAATGATCCTACTCAATTCTTATGGAACTTTGGAGATGGAAGCAATTCATCAAAAGAAAATCCAATGCATAATTTTACTGATATTGGAGTATATCAAGTGACATTGGTTTTAAAAGATAAAGATGATCAGATAGATATTTTTTCTACAAATATTTCAATTCAAGAAGATAAAAAACCTCATGGAATAATCTCATTTATTCAAAAAGATTATTTTAATGAAGATATGATTACATTTGATTTTATTGGTAATATTGGAAATGAACCAGTTAAAATCCTATGGGATTTTGGGGATGGCAATTTTTCAAAAGAACTTAATCCTATCCATTCTTTTAAGAAATCAGGTATATATAATGTTTCGATTGAAATTGTTGATGAAAATGGTGATTTCTTTTTAATTTATACAGTAATAAACATAAAAGAAAATAAAATTCCTCAAGCACAATTTTTCATTAGTTCTGAAGCAATTATAGCAGGTCAAATGATATTTTTTTGGTTCAACGGAACTAAAGGCAATGGAAATGCATCTTTTTTTTGGGATTTTGGAGATGGTTTTAATTCAACTTTAGAAAACCCATCCCACATTTATCAGAATCCTGGAATTTATTCAGTATTTCTTTCAGTTATGGATATTAATTTCGATATCGACACATATACTGAGTATAATCTCATTTTAGTTAATGAAGATTTTGATCCATTAGTAAGTATTCAGTTAAATACAAGTTGTATAATTGAAAACTCCCCCATTTTTATTGGAGTGGATATATTACAAGGAAATTTACCTTTCTCATATAATTGGAAAGTAAATGATATAAATAAATCATTTAATGAAAATTTTTTATTTATATTTGAGTCATCAGGAAATTATACTATTTCATTATTAGTCATTGATGCTGATGGTGATAAATTTCAGACTCAATGTTCAATATTTGTAGAAGAAGATTTATTTCCTAAAATTTCTTGTATTCTTAACTCCAGTATTATAATTCTAGGACAATTAATCAATTTTACAACAACAGGAGTATATGGAAATGAACCATATCATTTTTTTTGGGATTTTGGAGATGGTTTTAATTCAAGTAAAGAAACTCCAGTGCATCTTTATCAAACTGTAGGAAATTTCTCAATATTCTTATTAGTAAAAGATTGGGATGGAGATATTCAAATAATTGAGAATATAAGTATAGTTGTATTACAAGATTTATTCCCCACTGCCAAATTTAAAATAAATAAGACTATAGCAGTAGAAAAGCAAGAAATCATATTCTATTTTTGCGGAAATGAAGGGAATGGAGGTTTACAATACAATTGGGACTTTGGGGATGGAAGTAGATCTAATGAAAGAAACCCAAAACATTTTTATAAAACTCCAGGAAACTATACTATTTCATTAAATGTGTCTGATTTTGATGGTGATAAAGATCATTGTCTTTTTAAAAATTTATCTATTGTTCAAGATTTATTCCCAATTTCATCATTTTTCGTAAATACTTCAAAAATAAAAAGTCAAACCTATGTAAAGTTTATATTTAATGGATTTTTTGGAAATTTACCTGGAAAAATTATTTGGTTTATTGATTCTAAAATTTATTCAATCAATACAAGGGAAATTATTCTTTACATTCCAAATCAAAAAAAAAATATTAATATTTCATTGCGAATATTAGATTTAAATGGAGATATTGATGAATATTCTGAAATTTATCATATAGATTTCAATTTTAATACAATTAAGGAACCTATCTCTATATTCATTGGTTTTGGGTCCGCATTATTCGGAGTTTATTTTTTAAAAAAGAGAAAAATAATCAAATGTAAACCAAAAAGAAGAAGAATAAAAAAAATAAAAATATAATTCGTTTATGGATTTAATACCCGCTTTTTTGTGTATATTATTATACTAAGATATCCAACTAGTCGGGACACTCAAAGCAAACTCTTGACAAGTTTTACGCTATTTTTCCCTTTCTTCGAGGATCTTAGTCGTTTCAATTTGATAATTACAGTTCATTTGAAAAATCATTACTATGTAATCTCAAAGTCGTTTCTATTCTAAGATTAGATTCTCATCTATTAATTTCCTCGGTCAAGAATAAGAAGCGAGGTTCCTCATTGTTATAAAACAACGTAAATCTTTAAATCCTAAACAATATTTTTAATGGAAAATTAATTTTAAAATTTCGGAATTTTTATTTTTCTTTAAAATTAATGATTATGATAAAAAAAAAACTTCTTAAGAGATTCGAAAAAATAAGGATGAAAATCAAATTTCTATTAATTGATAATTCAGGAGGATCTATGCTTGAATCTGGATTGTTAATTGCACTGTCTTTAATATTATTTTTGATGTTAATTGGAATTGTAACAAATATATATAATTGGATTGAAGAACAGTTTGTTTCTGTTATTTCTTATTTTGAAGGGATATAGATAATTAAGAAAACTGCCATCCATTTTTTCTTTAATTACTCTCCGACAAATTTCTTAATATTTGTAATTTGGTGAACAAAATAAATGGAGATTAATTATTTAGAAGATCAATTTCTTTCAAAAACACTATTTTTACATGAAGAGTTTTTAGAGATTAATTATATTCCTGATATTTTAATTCATCGAGAGGCAGAATTGATTTTACTTTCCAAAATATTTGTTAAACTTTTAGAAGACCCTTTTTTAATTTCAAGGAAAGTTACAATTCAAGGGGAAATTGGAATTGGAAAAACAGTTATTGCTAAAACATTTGGAAAAATGTTATTAATGTCTTCAGAAAAAAGAAATTTAAGCATTAAATATATTCATATTAATTGTAGAAAAGAAAGAACGCCTTATAACATTCTTAACCGTATCTTTTTTCACCTTAATTGCAATTTTCCCTCACGTGGTTACTCAGTTCAAGAACTTATCACATTTTTAGAAGATTATTTAAAAAAATCGCAAATTTATTTAGTATTAACACTAGATGAACTTAATTATCTGCAGTTTTCTAATTTCAATTTAGTTTATAGCCTTTCTCGTTTAAATGAGACAAATTACGATAGAAAAAATTTCATTTCACTTATTGTTATTGTAAGAAATTTAATCCTTTTAGGGAATTTAGATGATTCAACAAAAAGTACTCTACAAGGCAATATTATTTCATTAAAAAAATATACAAAAAAACAAATTATTGATATTCTTTCAGCAAGAATAAAAATATCAATAAAACAAGATGTATTTTCACCAGAATTAATAGAGTATATTGCATCACAAATTGAAAGTTCAGGAGACATAAGAAAGGGCTTGAATATTATCAGAAATGCAACAAAAATTGCAGAATCTAAAGAATTAGATAAAGTATCAAGGAAAGAAATTGATAGTTCTTTAAGTAATATTATACCAAATTTACAAATTGATATTATCGATTCACTAAATTTACATGAAAATATTTTGTTGTTCTCAATTTTAGATTCTGTTATTAACAAAAGTGAATCAAAAATTACTTTTGTTGAGATAAAAGAGAATTATAGAAAAATTTGTTTAAATTTGCAAAAAGTTCCAAGAAAAAATACTCAATTATGGATATATCTTCAACATTTTGCAAATTTTGGATTAATATCAATTAATACAATTTCAAAAAATATCAAGGGGAGAAAATCATTTATCTCAATTAGCGATCTACCTATTGATACTATATATAAGAAATTAGGCAATAAAATTCGAAGTTTTAATTCCCAAATGTGATTGTTTATCATGCAAACCATAATAAAAGAACCAAGACTTAATATCGAGGATATTTTTGCTTCTAAGGGAAGAACAAAAATAATAAAAATTCTTGTAATTACCCATGAGACAAATATTTCAAATATTGTAAATTTATCCGGTTTAAACCATAATAGTGTAAAAAATCATTTAGAATTTCTAATAAAAGCTAAATTAATAGAAGAGAAATGTTTTGGAAGAATTAAAATATATCGATTTCGCGATGAAAATATAAAAGCACGTGCAATAAAAAACCTAATAGAATTTTGGGATGAGTATGACGATTAATGATATTTTTTTTCTTCTTAATACATCTACTTTTATTTTTTTTATTATATTCAGCGTTGAAGATCTCCTTTTTCAAAAAGTAGATCAGATTATTATTTCAGAAGCTTTTATTGTAAATTCGATTTTATCCCTTTTTTTTATATATCTTCACGATTTTAAAATAGATGTTTCAATAATTATATTTAAAATAATCTTTTTTTTGATTTTTCTTCGATCAAATATAAAAGGAAAATTAGGAGGTGCTGATGTTAAAATAATTCTTTTATATTTAATAAATCCAACTCAAAAATACGATATTTTTTTACTTTTTCCTTTATTTTTATATTCTTTACCTGATTTATTCATCTTCTTTTTCTTTTTTCTATTTATTCTTTTTTTTTTCAAATTATTTTTTATACACAAGAAAATAAAAAGAAAAAAACCATTAATTCCATTTTTTTTGCTTTCTTTAATCTTATCATTCTTATTTTAATTTCGAAATTTTTAAATAATAATAAAGAAGATCCATGATGGATTATTTTAAAATTGATAAATCTGATTTTTCGTTGAAAAATCACGCTTTATGTAAATTAATCCCAAAAGAATCTTCATTTTCTGGAATGTGTTCCGAAAAAGATTGTTTTTATTGTATTTTTACTCAATTTGTTAAATATCATCAAAAAGATTTTGAAGAGGTACAATGTCCATTTGGATTAAATTTATCAAAAGATGATATTGAAATTTTCACTTTACTTAAAAAATTATATAAAAAAATGCAAAAAGTCTATAACAATATGGTAAAATCATATTTTAAACAAAAACGCAGAATTATAAAGATAAATCATTTTAGTAATCGATTTTCAATATCCTTTTTTTTTGAAATTATAAATAAAAAATCAAGTTTGCAATCCCATAATCAAATTTTAGATAATCAATCAAAAACTGAAAATTGTTCACTCAACCAAAATAATATTAGGAAATTTGTAAAACTACTTGAACAATCAAGAATTTCAGAATATTTAAGATCAAACTATGCAATATTTTCTTGGAATATTCAATCTTTAAAAGATATCATTCCGAATTTGAAAAAAAAAGATAATTTGCAATTACATAAAGAAATTTGTTCTAACTCTCAAAATGTAATTGAAAAATATTTGATTTTTCAGGATATGATTATCATTAATATAATCAGAGATGAAGAATATCAAAATAATAAAATATATTATGAAATTAATTTAGGACAATCATTACTGGCAAAATTTGATCAATTTTATCAATTTTTAGAATCTAAAATAAGCAAGTTTAACTTTTTAAATAATAATCATGATTTAACAGAAAGAATTATTGTTATTTCTTCAAAATTTAATCATTTATTAGATGGATATTATAAATCAATAAAGGAAATTTCTCGAAATAAAATTGCTTTTCTTTTGACATTAAAATTTTTAAAAATTGAATCAATATTCATTTTTCTTCAAGATGAAAATATTGAAGAAATATTTTTAGATGAACAGGATAATTCTTTATATTTTAATCACCAAATTTACGGCCGATTAGAGAGCAATATTAAGCTTAATCGAGCAGAACTTGAGGCAATTCAAACATATGTTTGCTTGGAGAGCAAAAAACGGCTAGATTTTGAAAACCCAAGCATTACACATGTTTTTCAATCACAATTCTTTTATGCAAGAATTAGTATTGATATCTACCCTTCTCATTGGAAAAATATTAGTATAGATATTCGCAATCTAAAAAAAAAAACATTAACGTTAATGGATTTACTTCGATTAAATACATTAAATCATGAAATTGCAAGTTTTCTAGTATTTTTAGTTTATTTTAGGATAAATATTACAATTTTTGGCGAGGTCAATTCAGGAAAAACAACACTATTAAATGCAATTGATCTTTTTGTTCCTTCAACATTTAGAAAAATATATTTAGAAGAAAATATTGAAACATTAGAAATTTTCGAGAAAGTCACCCATCAACTTAAATTTAAAGTTGAACCAGAAACTTCAAAAAAGGACAATAAACAAAAACAAATATATAATTTATTGCATAGGTCCGGAGATTTTATTATATTAGGTGAGATTCTTAGTAAATTAGAAACAAAGGCAATGTTTCATTGCTTAAGTGCAGGATTAAAAGGTCTTCAAACCACTCATGCTTCTTCAATTAATGGTTTATTAAACCGATGGATTATACATTATAATATTAATCCATCTTGCTTAAACGACTTAGGTATAATAGTTTTTATGAAAAAGCTCGATTCAAAAAGAATTATTCAATCAATTTATCAAGTTGTATATAACTCAAAAATTAAGGAGATAAAAATCAGTCCAATATTTAATTATAATTTTGAAATGAAAAAATGGATTAAAAATACCAATGAATTTCATTCACTTCTAACAAATAACTATAATTTTCTATTCACATTAGATTTAAGAAAATTAGAATATATTTTTAATGAATTTTTAAAATTTTTTAAATCATTAAGTAAAAACCAGGAATATGATAAATTTCTAATATTTAAGGGAATCAATAAAATTTATCGTAATATTAATAATTATATGATAAAAGAACTTTGATATGAGTGAATTTATTGAGAAAAATCTATTAATAGTTATTGGATTACTTTTAAACTTGGTTTTATTTCCATTTTTTATTCCACTTTTTAACACTTCATACTTGAGAATAAAATTAAACTCTGATCTTGAAATAATTTATTCAGATATTGAAAATTTGAGTCAAAACTATGAAAAGATATCAAAATTATCATTTTCCTCAAATTACAGCCAATTAGTCCAATTTCAATACAGTCAAAAAGGAAAAATTGAAGGTTTTTTTGAAAACAAAAATAGAAACATTACTCTTTTTTTTTATAATAATAATTTAAGTATTTTTATTCAATTTGAATTAAAAATTTCAAAAGATATTCAAATTAGTGGTTTAAATCAAACAATATCTCGATATGCTGTAGAAGTATCTAATAATTCAAAATTCATTCAATTTTATTAGGAAGAGAATATTTTGATTGAAGTTAATGAATATTTCCTCAAACTATACATAAATTTGTGCCAAAAATTCAAATCAAAGCCAATTCTTTTTAAAAATAAAAATCAGAAATTAGAACTAAAAAGAATCGGATTTATTTATGGAATAACAAATGAACAGATCAAAAAAGCTAATTTCTTAATTCTTTTTTGTTTAACATTATTTTTTTTTATTCTTTTTATTTTTTTGCCAAAGAGTACTGGATTTTTATTCTTTTCATTAACATCTTATTTCATTTTATATTTCGATATTAATAATATATTGTTAATTGAGATAAAAAAACAAGAAAATAAAAATATTGATTCTTATCGCTTTTTTCTTTTGTATATCACAATATATTCGCAAATTATTCATAAATCTGAAAATTTTTTAGTTCATATTATTAATTTTTTTGGCTATTTTCCGACATTAGGAATAAATACTTCAAAAAAAATCCAAGAAATTCTTTTTGGAGCAAGTATAAAAGAAAAATTAATGGAAATCAAATTTTTTTCTCAAGAATTTAATTATTTATTTCATCACCTCATTTCAGCAAATAACATTAATAAAAACCATTCTTTAATAGATGAATTTGAAGAAAAGCTTTTATATCGCTTTGAGGTTTTTTTATCAAAATTCGAAACTCATCTGCAGATCCTGACATTTATCACAATTTTCTACCCAATTCTCTTTTTCTTTGCAAACCTCTTCTATATTCAATCCACTCTTGATCGACTTTCGTTTTTGTCAATTTTTCTAATGATACTAGTATTTCTTGAAAAAAGATGGATTATTTCTTTTCCAGTAATAATAACAGAAAATAATAGCAGGCATCATGAGTTAACTCTACTTGAAATTATTAAGTTTCTTGAAAAAATGAGTTATTACCTTCAATTCTCCTCAGCTCAATTTGCATTACTTGAATCGATTCAAAATTCGACTTTTAAGAATATTTCAGAGAGAAATTTAGTAAAAATTTACTTAAGTTTTAATCCTATATCAAAATTTTTTGATCTTCTAAAAAAAAAAGGCAAAGATCAAAAAATTTCAATTATATTAGAAACGTTTCTTCAAATTTTAAATCGAAATAGTGAGAGAAGCATTGATTTTTATTATATACTTAACCATATCTTTAAACAACATTTAAAAATCGAAAAAAAGAAGAATTTAATACAAAAAGAAATAAAGATAAAATCGAATACATTTAAATTTATTTCAACAATAATTTTGAGTATATTAAGCGTATTTATTTTCATTTTCAGATCAATTTTGTCAAAAAGTGAGTTATATTTGCAAAATACACTTAATTTTAGCGCAGTTCGGACAAATTACTTAGGGATTGAGGGTATTTTTCTGATTTCACTCTATTTTTTAATAGTAATTCTTTTTTCTTTCAATAGAATGACATCACAAAATAAATTTCAGAAAATTGATCTTTTCTTTATTATTTTCTTTATTATTTTATTTTTTTCTACAAAATCGTTGATATTTATAAATATATTATAAAAAATATATATTTAAAGAAAATTCTACAGTATAATTCAATTTTAGATGTTCTATTTATTATGAAATGACTTATATTGTAGTTCAGAAAGAAATTAGATTTAATAGGAAAAAAAAGACTAAAAAATAAAATTAGAAAATACCTAATTTAATTGCTAAATCAGCTGCAGAATAATCAGGGTGAAGTTTAACAAATGCTTTTTTAGTTCCTTCTGTATTTATTAAGGTATTCACTTTGGCAACTTGAACATTATAAAGTTTTTCAATTGCTTCTTTAATTTGATATTTATTAGCTTTTCTATCAACAATAAAAACAATTTTATTTTGATCTTCAATTAAATCAAATGTGTTTTCAGTAACCAAAGGTTTCTTAATTATTGTAAAATAGTTGTTAACCATTTTTAATTCACCTCAAATTTCTTTAAACTCTGAAAAGCAGATTGAGTCCAAATTACTAATCTCCCAGGATGTGTTCCAGGTGCTAAATTCTTACTGCTTAAATTCTTGATATTTACTACATCTACTCCTGGAATATTTCGAGCTGCTTTAAAAATGCCAAAATCATCTTTAATTACAATTAAAGGGCCTACTTTCCTTCGGTATTTTCTTCCGCGTCTCTTTCCTTTTCCAGCTCGAATCTGTCGCCCTTCTTTCACACGATCAATTTCAGGAATTAATCCTAAATTGTTAAAAACTTCAATGACTTGATTGGTTTTCTTTAATGTTTGAAGTTTATCATCAATGACTAAAGGTAATTCCATTTCATCGTTTATTTTATGACCGCGGTTTTTAACTAAATCATTTCTAGCAGTAGCAGAAATAGCTGAAAGCAAAGAAAGGATTTTCTCTTTTTTATTTATTCGTTTTACAATTACTTTTTCAGCTCGAGGAGGATGTGCTAATCGTCCACCAACTACACCAGGGGCAAAAGCCGCATTTCTCGAAGAAGGATAACCAGAGCCAGTTAAACGAGGAACTCTTGCTGAAGCATATCCAGTTCCCCAACTTTCAGCAGTATTTCTTTTTCCTGCTAAAGGATCGCGCCCTTGAGGTTGCTTTTGAGCAGATTCAGAAGCAACTACTGCTCTTTGGATGAGATCAAATCTTGGAAAAAGGTTAAACACATCTGGTAATTCAATATTTCCTTTTTCAGTCCCATCTAAACCGAGAATTTTAACAGATTTGGATTTTGTTGCCATATTATTTCACCTATTTCCCCTGTTGACTGAGTTTACTAATATAAGTAATTTCAGGTACTGAAACCTTGAAATTCCCCCGAGGTCTCATGCAATCTCTCAATCTTATTAATCGCTTCTTTGGACCTGGAATTGAACCGAGTATGATTAAATAATCACTTTTTACAAGACCATATCGTAGAAATCCACCTTTAGGATTAATTTCATCACTATCTTCAGAGATTTTTATAATGCGTTTGTTATATTCAACACGTTGGTGATATCCCATTTGACCAGATCTAGCAATAGTATAAAGTAGTTTTGGGGGTTTCCATGGACCAATACATCCAACTCTCCGCTTTCCTTTTCGATTCTTTCGAGACATTAATTTAATTCCAAATTTTTTAACGGCACCTTGAAATCCTTTTCCTTTAGTAACACCAATTGTGTCAATTAAAGTACCTTCTTCAATAACATCCCGAACTCTAATTTCCTGCCCTAAGCGCTCCAATACAAAATTAAATTGAGCTTTTGCACTGCCATTGCCGCCTGTCACATTAATTTCAAGGATGTCGGGTTTTATTCGGGGAACACTAGATTTCCATGGTTGAGTATGGAATAGTCCTCGAATTTCATCATGATCTTGAATTTTAGATTCTAGATCTTTTAATTTTTCCTCGAAATTATAGGTTTCTGGATTTGGAATCTGGATTTTTCGACCTAATTCAGGTTTTAAATCTTTTGCATATAGTTCACCAATAGCATTTAATCCATATTCATCTCGGTGATATACTTTTACTCCAAATAAAACGAGTGGAGGTGTTTCAAGAACAGTTACCGCTTTAACTAATTCTTTACCAAAGAAAGGGCTATGTTCTTGATCTTCTATATATGCAACATGTGTCATTCCTGCTTTAAATCCAGCGAATCCTTGAAATCTAACTTCCTTATCATTATAGTGAAGCCAGTGACGGACACGTCCCTTCCCATATCTTGCTCGTTTTCGTGGTAGATATGCTAAAGATCCATGTCGAGGGGCGGATTGCCTTCTATGTCCCATTTAGTTCACACTCAATAATTATATTCTAATAGATACAAAAATATCTTGCATCTACCTTAGAAAATTGAAAATAAAAGTTAAATTTTTCGATTAATGTCGATAAATTTAAATAATATGAAGTTAAAAAAGGAGTTTTTAAAAAATGTCTTGCTACAATTGTATCTTGAAATCTAAATAAAGAAAACCAAATTATACGCTATATAATTTACTATAAATATGCTTCTTCATCTTTTGTAGGAATATAGTAGTATTCACCAATTTTTCTTTGCATTTTATCAATATTTGATCCAAGTTTATTTACTCTTGGTCGTCCGGTTGATAAATCTCGTCTAAATGTAATGTTCATCATTTTCAGAAAATCATTCATCCCAGATCTTAAATCTTGTGGGGGAGTGCAAAAACAATTACTACCAGGTTCACCTTTAAAGACAATTAGAGAATCACTGATAAAATCTTGAGTAATGATATCATGTTCGACAACGAAAGCGGATTTTTTATTACTTTCTATGGATTTACGAATAATCATAGCCATTGCAAGCCTCATTTCAACATCCAGAAACGCAGAAGGTTCATCAATAAGATAAAGATCAGCTTCTTCAGTTAGACAGTCAGCAATTGCAACTCTTTGCAATTCTCCTCCTGAAAGTTCTTCAATTGTTCGATTTTCGAGAGGCTCAATTTTTAAACCTCGTAATATTCGTTTTTTATACTGAATATCAAAATGTGGAGAGCCTTTAATTTTTTGAATGATATCAAATACTGGTTTTTCTGGATCATATTCAATATACTGAGATTTAACAGCTATTTTTAATTCTTCTGTTTGTAAAGTCTTTCCTTTGGTAGGCTGAATTATACCTGCAATCAAATTTATAAAAGTACTTTTTCCACTACCATTTGGACCTAAAATGCCAATTACTTCACCTGCATGAATTTCTCCAGCACTAATTCTTAAATGAAAGTCACCAAGTTGTGTTTCCATGTCATTATATTCACATACTACTTTTGAAGCATAAAATAATGTATCGGCTGGAGGTCTATCATGAAATTGGATAGGTTCTTCTCGAAATCGCATATTTTCACTTTTAATATATCCATTCAAAAATGTATTTATTCCAACTCGGACTCCAGCAACATTTGAAATAATACCATAAGCACCAGGTTCTCCGTATAATAAGCAAACTTGATCGCTTAAAAAATCGAGAATAGCCAAATCATGTTCAATTACAATTACTCTTTTAGAATCTTGGGGGAGTTTTCGAATTAATCTTGCCATCCTTAACCTTTGGGACACATCCAAATAGGATGACGGCTCATCGATAAGATAACATTCACCATCGCGTAATAAAGCAGCAGCAATGGCAACCCTTTGTAATTCTCCACCACTTAATACACTAATATCTCGATTAAGTAAAATATCTAAATCCAATTCTTTGGAAAGAAATTCTATTTTAGGAGAATCATTAATCTTTTTTAATATATCAATTACTTTACCATTAACAAATTTTGGAATATCTGTGATTTCTTGTGGTTTATGAATAATCCTTATTTTCTTATCTTTTAACAATGTTAAATAATCTTGGAGGATTGAACCTTTAAAATTTGAAATGATTTCATCCCATTCGGGTTCTTCTTCACCAAATTTTCCTAAATTCATCTTTAATGATCCGGAAAGAATTTTTAGAGCAGTAGATTTACCTATTCCATTTTGACCTACAACTCCTAATACTCTTCCTTTTGTTGGTAATAACATTCGAAATAAACTGAAACCATCTGGTGAATATTTGTGAACAACTTCTGTTTCTAACTTTTCTGGAATATTTATTATTGTATAGCAGTGAAAGGGACATTTTTTGACACAAATGCCACATCCAGAACATAATAATGGATTTACATGAGGAAATCCATCATCCCAAAGTTTTATTGTTTCATCGCCAGTGCGATTTCGTGGACAATATTTAATACATGGTTTATTTGGCCCTGAAGCACAGTCGTTAGGCTTACAACTATCGCGGTTAATCACAGCAATTCGCATTTTCTTGTCACTATAAGAAATTTGACTTAACTCTTATCTTTTTTGCTTTTATATTAATTGGCAAAATTCATAATCATGTAATTATTTTTCTAATTGAAGCGAAATGAATCAAACTAATGAAGTTAAAAGCCAAACTCATTTTCCAGATCATTGGCTTGAATCAATTGTAAAAGAAATTGGATCAAGAGATCCAAAAGAAATCAATTTGGCAACAGGAAAAACACCCAGTGGACATATTCATATGGGAATTATGCGTGAGTTACTAATTTGTGAAGCAATTCGGAGAATTTACTCTGAAAAAGGATTTTCTGTTAAGTTTAGGTTATTTATTGACAGTTTAGATGCAGCTAAACGATTTCCATCATATATTTCATCTGATTATGCAAAAAAACATTTAGGGAAACCCTTTGCCTTAATACCAAACCCTTTTAATACAAAAGACACACAAAGTTATGCAGAATTCTTTGGAAATGAACTACAAAATACATTTATAGAGATGGGAATAAATGCTGAAATTATTTGGACACATAATCTATATAAAACAGCCGAAATGAAAGAAAAAATCAGAATTGGATTAAAAAAAAATGAATTAGTCAAAGAAATTGTTGCAAAATATTTAACTAAATCAATGTCTCCAGAACAAAAACAAGATTATATTGAACAACAAAAATCTTGGATGGGAGCCATGGTAATTTGTGAAAAATGCCAATCAACACAAAAGAAACAAAAAGATGGAACAATTAGTCCTAACAGGGTATTAGAATATATAGAACAAACAGATGAATGCATCTACAAATGCCCCAGTTGTGGTTATAATGGTAGAGTCACTGTAGAAAGTGGATTAGTTAAATTAAATTGGCGATTAGATTGGCCTGCAAAATGGACTATTTTTAATACAATTTGTGAACCAGCGGGAAAAGATCACTGCACTCCGGGAGGTTCTTATGATACAGGATTAGAACTATGTCAAAAAGTATATGGATATCAAGGACCAATAAAAGTTGCTTATGAATGGTTGCGACTAGGGGATCGTGACATGAAAACTTCAAAAGGAATAGTTTTTACTCCTTCAAAATTCCTTGAAATGGCAGAAGCGAAAATCCTTCGAATGTTAATCTATCAAACAAATCCAAATAAGCACATCTCAATTCGAATTGAAGAAATGGAGCAGTATTACAATGAATTTCAACGAATTGAACGAATTTATTATGGATTAGAAGAACCTACATCAGAAAGTGAGAAAAGAGAAATAGAATATATTTATCCTCTTATAATTCCTGATGAAATTCCAAAAACATTAAAATATCAAATTCCATTTCGTTTTATAACGATTCTTGCTCAACTTAAACCAATCTTGAAAGAACAAGGTATAATCAATAGAACAAGAAAATATTTGCTAAAAGAATATGAAATTGAAGATTTTAATATTGATTCATTGAATATTCAACTAAAAAAGGCATCAAATTGGATTCAAGAAATAAATGCTTTGATTGAAAGTGAAAAAAATCCTCAAATTAAAAAAAAAATATCGCAGAAAATAATTAGATTTTCTATAATTGAAGAATTGAAACCAGAAATAATTTCACGATTAAATTCAGACCAATTGATGATACTTAAAAAATTTTTCTCAAAAATTCAAGAAGAAAAGGAACTTTCTGAAGAAAAAATCAAGGATATCATGATAAATATAAAAGAAGAATTAAATGTTAAACCTATGAAAATTTTTCAAGCATTTTATTTAATTTTCTTAGGAAATAAGAAGGGCCCAAGATTGGGTCCTTTAATGGCAATGATGGATATAAATTGGATAAAAAACCGAATTCAATCAGTATTATCAAAAAAATCATGACCTTTCACATTAATCTTCACCATCTAAATGAGTGATATTATGTCAGAGTGCTAGATGAGGGAGAAAGATTATCGTGAAACTTCATGAAAAAATAAAAGAAATAACCCCAATTTCATCTTTTTTATTACTTATTTGATAGAATCATCATCACCACAAAAATAACTATCATAATTCCGTAGGATGAAAACATAATAATATAACGTTTTCTTTTACTCTTTTTTTCAATTTTCTTCGTTTCTGCACATTCAGCAGAACAATATTCGCCAAATTCAGTCCCTTCTTCAGGAACGATATTAAAACAAATAGGACAATGTTTATGAGGAAAAATATTATTATCCTTATACTTATCATATTTCGACATAAGTTTCTCAAAAATTCTAAGTATTCATAAAAAAAAAATGAAATGCATTATATATACATTATTTGCTTTTGTTCTTTTTTTGATTTTTCAAAAATTTTTCTAAAAATAGATGTTTTCTTTTGTATTACAATAATTATAATTCCAATAATCCCGTATAAAAGAATTACAGGGGAATAATTAGTCAATTGAATCGGTTTATTGTAAGGAATAAGAAAAAGAGGATAATAATTAACCCCTCCACTAGGATCTATTATTGAAATTAAAGCCATTGTATAAAATATGTAGTAATCAGATTCGCTTGTATATTTTTCTATTCTGTTTATTGAAGGAAACTGATATTCTGAATAAACAACTATATTTCCAGTATAAGCATCTATTGATTGATCAAAAACTAAATTATATTGCCATATTTCTGAAGGAAACATAGGATTAAAAATTCCATGATAAATAATACCTGGAAAGATCGAACATGTAATAACAAAATTATTTCTATTAATTATCGAATCATCATCATCTTTTATATCCACTTTTAAAGGAATCTCTTGTCCAATTGCTATTTGAACTGGAGATACATATTTTCCATCAGAAATATCATTAAATCGAATATCTCCAATATATGATGACATTGGGATTATTTCTGGAAGATAATCTATTAAATTAAACATGATTCGATTTGGAAATAAATCAATTCGATCAATTGTTTCATTTATATCATAATTTGGTGTTAGAATTATTTTACCCGCAGTTTCCAATTTATTAAAATAAAATGAAATCAATGACTTTGTCCCACTTTCTGTTATATTAGAAAAAAGCTCAATTAGATTATTTTTTGAGAAATAAGAATTGGGAAAAATAATTGCGCGCATATTAGCTTTTCCAATCAAATCTGTTGAATTAATTGAAAAACTAGTAAATTGTGGATATATTCGATCAATATTTTTAATTGAACTTAAAATTTTATAAGATGATATGAAATTGGGAGTTTCATAAATATAATAATATTGATCTTCATAAATTCGATCATTTACGAGTAATTTAATTTTAATGATAAGAGGATTTTTACTATAATTCAAATTATTTACCGAAATTGACACCATATACCCAAAGTTGGAAGAGTCCTTAATTGGAATTAACGATATTTCTGTTCCGTTTGGATATATCAGAGAGCAATTTAAAGAAGTTCCAATAGAGAAATTGGAGAGAATGTCTCTAGAAGTGGAATTAACAATATAAAATTTAATTGGGACAATTTCAACATTGGCGCGATTTTGCGTTTTAAATGCAAAATCTACATGAATACTTCGATTCGGTATCAAATAATCAAAAAGATTTTCTGCTAATAAAGAAAAATTAGAATAATATGAATCTGAGGTAAATATTGATGTCGTTAAAAAATGATAATCACCAAAAAGAATACATTTTCCTGATGAATTTATGGATTCTGTTTCTACTGCAACATTTTTTCCATTTACTTCAACTAAAGGAGTTAAATTTGATTGATTGAGAAAAGTAGTTCCAAATCCATAATAAAACTCTGAAATATTTGAAAAAATGGATGAATCTTTATTGATACTGATATTGTTAAAATTAATTGCTTGTGAAAAGAAGCCGTAATTTTTAAGATTTATCATGTTTTCTCCCAAACTGACATTAATTCCTAGTGTTTGAAAGAGTAAATTTATAGAATCGGAGCACATTAAATTGTTTACTGTTCCTAAAAATAAGATTGATCCACCTTTTCTATAGAAATTCGATATCTCTTTAATTTCATACGAGCTGAAAGGGATAACAGGTCTTTGTAAGACTAAAATATCGATATTACTTAGAATTTCACTAGATAGAATTGGAGAATCCTTAGATGCATTATAGAAAGGAGTCCAATGTTCCATATTGAATATTACTTGAAATCCTTGGGAATATAATAAATAAAATAGGTGATACAAATCTATTTGGGAATATGTGCTAATATTATTCGGGAAAAAATCATTCAATCCGTGGTAGGAATCAAAAAAAATCTTAGCCTTGGGAATTTCAACAGAAATATTGAAAAAAATCTGATCTAAAATCATTCCAGATTCAGAGTCCTTAATTGTAAAATTCCCAAAATAAGTACCAGGAATCGCATTATATAGAATTTTAGCATAAATTGGTATACTTATAACTTTTTCATGAAGTGAAGAAACATCCGAAAGAATACTGAAATTAATTCCAGAAATTTGGGGGAGCTCCAATTCTATCGATTTAGCTGAACCCATAATTAAGGTATAATTTAAAAGTACTGCTTCTCCAGGATATTTAAAAAAGTCAAATGGAGAATATGGAAAAATCCGAGGAAATAAACGGGCATTATTATTGACTCCATTGATAGAAGAATTCCATTCATTTAAAATTTGTAAAGACTTACTTATATTGATTAATCCAGCACCATCTCTCACCATCTCACCCTCAAGAGTCTTAGTCTCTAAAGAAGATGCTCCCAAAATCAAGGCGTTTCTTATAGTTTCAGGAGAAGCATCAGGAAAAGCTTCGACTAAAAGAGCAGCAGCACCAGCAGCCATTGGACTAGCCATACTTGTTCCAGATAATGGAATATATCCAAAATTTGAGGACAAACCAACAATTTTATCTCTAATTGTGAATTCAAGATCTAAAATAGATGATTTTGATAAAGGAGCAATAATATAAACCCCCGGAGCACAAATTTCAGGATTTAATTGATTCGAAAATGTTGGACCCCAACTACTAAAGTAAGATACATGATTGTTTTTATCTGTAGCTCCAACAGCTATTGAGTATAATCCACTTGCAGGAGTTCCAGAAGTAAAAAAACCAGGACCACTATTACCAGCTGAAGAAAATGCAAGAATTCCTTTTTTTACTGCCTTTTGAATTGCAAGAGTCTGAACGGTCCAAACATCGGGATTTACATCTCCAAAACTCATACTCATAATATCTACTTGCTCATCTATGCACCATTCAATTGCTGCGACTACATCATCTTCTTGAATAAATCCAGAAGAATTTGAAATTTTTGCATTGTAAAGAAGAGCCTGAGGGGCAACGCCACGATATTCGCCATTTGAAAGATATCCACTCCCAGCAGCAATTCCAGCAACGTGAGTTCCATGACCATAATCATCAAAATAATAATTTTTTTCTAAAACCCCTGCTTCACTGCTAAAATTGACGTTAGCAACTATTCGTGAAAATTTGGGATTTCCATTTTCAAAGAAATCAGGATGAACAGAAATTCCAGTATCAATGATTGCAATTTTTACTCCTTTCCCTGTAAATGGAACATTTTCAGCACCTATTGCATTCAACCACCAGTTTTCCAAATTTTCATCTGAATTCTCTTGATCATCAAGAATTACTGTTTGATTCTCATTTAAATTACTTAAATCATATGCCTCAAACTGTGTTTGATGAACATTAGTTATTTTTTTTATTCCATAAATAAAATTTTGATTATTTACATATATATTGTTGATATCTTGGGAAAATTTAACAGATACTACAGGAAGATATTTATAATTATATTTAATTTCAGCATTTCTATCAATCTTTTCAATAAGAGAGACTCGTTGATCAAATTGTATTGATTCATCAAAAATGATAAAAACGTAATTAGATAAATCTTGATCAACTAAAACTTGGTTTTTTTCTTGGGCAACTATTGATGAAGGAAAAAAATCTTTTAAAAGAGTTGATTGTTTTGATGTATAAGAAATTTTATCAGAAGTATTCTCTGAAATATTATAATTAGAAAAATAACTTAGTTTATAGAATGAAGTTGGAACGAATACAAGAATGAATATTATGATTATAGTAATTTTTACTTTTTTTTGTTTTTTTTCCATATAAGATCGATCCAGATTATTTCCTTGTGTGATTAAAAAATACACCCAAAAAAGTTAAAATTTATGTACAATTTAATTTCTTATAAAATTATAAATACTTGATCAAAGCTGAATATTATGGGTCTTTACAATTTAATTGAACAATTATTACCAGAAAACTTCTCAATTTATCAATTTATGGCTGTACTCGATATGGAAAGAGAAGATGCACGGGAAGCACGAAATATTTTGAAACAATTTTATAAACGTGGATATATTCATAGAATATCTAAAAATATGTATCAAAAAATCATTTCTAAACAATAAATTCTTTTTTAAGGTATTTTTCCCATTTTTTCTTACTAATCATGAAAATTTGTCAATCTTGTGGAATTTGTTGTACACACACTGAAATGATACTTTCTTCTGATGATGTTCAGCGAATTTTAGATTATTTTTCTAAAAAGTCTCAAAATATAGATTTTTTTGAATTTGATGGTCGATTTTATCGATTAAAAAATATAGATGAACATTGTGTATTTTACATTCCAAACGAAAAGAAGTGTTTGATTTATTCCATTCGACCAATGGGATGTCGTTTTTATCCAATGATCTTTGATCAATCAAGAAATAAATGTATATTAGATGATGAATGCCCTCACAACAGAATTTTTTATAGTAATCCTTCTCGATTTAAAGCAATTTGTTTATCTCTTCAGAAATGGATTTTTTCTCATATACTCAATCAAACAAGAAGTTAAAAGAGATTCCATTTTTGTAAAGTATTCTTGATTTAATTTTAGATTTCTACGAGTAGCAATTTTCTTTAGACTTTGCGTAAAAATATTTATCCAAAACAAAGAAAATTCGTAAATTTTTGATGATACGGCCTCTTTTGGAAGAATATTCTTATTTGAATTAAGATTTGTGTAATACTGTAAGAATAAGATCATTTTAGAAAATGCATAAGGATTGAGATATCCTTCGAATATTCCTGGTGTTAAAGTTATAAATGAACATAAAATTTCTCCAAGATTGGAAAGAAATTCAGAATTTAGGGAGATTTCTTCAAGATCAATTATGTATAAATTGTTATGATTATCACTTAAGAAATTAATCAAACGAGCATCTTTGAATATAAGTTTTTGCTGGTGAAGATATGAAAACCATCTAGATAGAGATTCTATTAAATAATTATTCAAGTTTTGCTCGATAAGCAAATTTTGTAAATTTTTTCCTGGAATATATCGAAGAAATAAGAGAAAAGGATGTGAATATAATAGTTGAGCTGTTTTAATTTTTAAATCATAAGGATTTTTTAAAAAATAACTATACCACCACAATTCATTCCTCCATCTTGATTCTGAATCTGGAATGGAACGATCAAAATATTTTATAATTATATTTTTAACATGGAATTTTTCTTCTAAATTTCTTGGTAAATTAAAGATTTTCAAAACATAATTTTTTTTGCTCTTTTGAAATTCTACATTTTCTATTTTTATTTGTAGATTCCAATTCATTTTTTCCATTAAAGAATTAATTTCCTCAATTATTTCATTTCGATTCTTGCGAATAATAACATCCACCAACGTATTAATTTTGAAATAAAAGAATTAATATTTTTAGAATATTTTGATATTACAGATATTATTAATTAGTTGAGAAAAATGAATTCAGATAAATTAAGTAAAGATGGAAAAAGGCTTTATGTTGAGAAAATTCAGCGAGGGACAGTAATAGATCATATTAAAGAAGGATTTGCATTTTCAGTGTTGAAAATTCTTGGATTAGAAGGAAAAGATGGTAGTTTAATTACAGTTGGAATAAATGTTAAATCAAATTCATCTCAAAGTGGTAAAAAGGATATCGTAAAAGTCGAAAATATTATGCTAGATCAAAAGCAGATCCACCAGATTGCAATTATTTCGCCTAAATGTAAAGTTTCTTTTATCGAGGATTATAAAGTGGTAAAAAAATTTGTTGTAAAAATTCCTGATATCATTCAAGGAATAATTAAATGCCCAAATGAAAAATGTATTACAAATGTTGAAAGAGAACCAGTTATGACAAAATTTAGGGTAATTTCTGATGATCCTCTTAAAATTGCGTGTACTTATTGTGAACGTATTGTATATCAAGATGAAATTTTACGAACAAGCTTTTAAGAAAGTAAAAATTAGAATTTCCTACATTTAAGAAAGCAACAAATTTTTTTGATATTTTCTATTTTTATAATGTATGGTAAGAAAAAGAAAACCCAAATATCTTGTTAAAACAAAAAAGAAAGCAATTGAAGAAGAAAAAAATAAAAAACGAACAATAGAAGAGAAATTTTATTGGGTTAAAGTAATTGTTGCTGTAGTTTCTGCATTATTTGGTGTTCTTGTTTTCGATCTACGTGGATGGTGGATGTTTCTTTATTTAGTTGGATTTATATTAATATGGCCATTTATTCAGAGTTTTCTAATTTTTCGCCTTCCTTATAAAAAAGATCAATGGGATTGGAAACAAATACTTAAAACTGGAATTGGCGCTTTCTTTTTTATATTTATGCTTATTTCAACTGCATGTTTCACTTTAGTTACTTATAGTGACTATAAAGACCGAGTTACTAATCCTGCAGATACATATGATATCATTATTGAAAATAATACTGCTTATGTTGCTGATGGAGAAAATGGATTGTTAATTATTAATATTCAAAATTATAATCATCGGGAATTATTAGGAAAATATTATATTAAAGATATTGACGCACGTTTGATTGAGAAAAGCGGAACTACGCTATATTTGGCAGATTATAATTATGGAATTCGAATTCTTGATGTTTCAAATCCTTCTGTAATTATTGATTTAGGAAGTATTCCAACAAATAACTCTATAACTCAAATGCAATTTAATAATTCAAACCTAATATTTGGAACTGAAAATTCAGGATTATTTGTTTATAATTGTTCAAGTTCATTAAATCCTTCACAGATTATTCATATTGAGTCGAATAAAACAATTTCAAGTATAGAAATATCAACAAATCTTTTAATCTATTCTGTTCCATCTGAACATGCTTTGAGATTTCTGAATATCTCGAATATTGATTCATCTGAAATTATTTCTACTATTTCATTAACAAACGATACATTTAATGATATTGAAATAAAAAATAATTATATCTTTCTTTCAACAAGCTATAATGGATTACTTATTTACAATATTTCAAATATAGTCTCTCCGCAGTTAGTTAATGCAGTAAATTTCACATTGAATCCAGGTCAACAATTATTATTACATGATAATATTCTTTTCTATAACACACCTGATAATGGAACCTTTTTTATAAATATTGATAATCCCTTAGATCTCACTAATAAAACAAATGTTGTCTATAATTCTTTAGGAAATGCATATAATCTTCAAGTTGTAGGAGATTATTTATATATAGCAGATGGTGTTCGAGGGATTGATAGAGTATATATTCCAGATCCAGGTCCTTCCCCAGTTGCAAATGATACTACAAGTAAAAGAACAGTTCCTTTCGGTTGGGAAGGTATTATATTTGCGGGATTACTGATTCCAATAATTGCTGGAATTACTGGAAAATATCAAAAAAAGAGCTCTAATCAATATTAATTTCAAAGTTTACAACTATTTTTTATATCAATAATTTTTATTTTTATTTTTAATTTATTCTATTTGAGTTAAATGAATCAAAATGGAAAACAAATACCCAAAAATATAATTAAAAAGAATATTAGTAATATTGATCTCACAATCCTTGCACATGAATTGAATGAGATTCTACTAGATGGTTTTATATCAAATATCTACGAAATTGAGACAGATCGACGTATTTTACTTTTAAAATGTCGATCAAAATCAGGTCCTCAAAAAATAATTATTGATACAACCCAAAGAATCAATATAACACATTACGATTATCCTGTACCAAAATTTCCTTCTCAATTTATACTTTCCCTTCGAAAATTTATGAAAGGACGCCGAATCACGAAGATCTATCAATACCATTTAGATCGAATATTAATTATAGAATTGGGTTCAAAAGAAGGAAGCGCCTGGAAATTTATAATTGAGTTTTTTGGAGGAGGGAATTTTATTTTAGTTAATGGTGAAAATCAAGTAATTATTGCCCAACATTATAAAAAATACCGAAATCGGGAAATTCTTCCAAAAAGGGATTATTCTTTTCCAGAATCACGTGGTATTGATGTTATAAACTTAGATGAAAATCAATTTTTAGAAATAATTCGAAAACAATCAGGTCAAATTGTACGAAATTTAGCACGCTCATTCAATATGGGAGGATATTTGGCTGAAGAAATTTGCTTGAGAGCAAATATTGATAAAAAGGAAGATATTTCGAAATTACCAGATTCAGCATTAAATGAAATTTATCAGAGTATTAGAGAAATTATTGAAAATTTGAAAAATTTCAAAATCACACCGTATGTTGTTAAAAGTAATACTAACGAGGATGTTCTTATAAGATTTGAACCTTTTAAAATGAAATTATTCTCTGAATTTTCAATCCAACCAACCGAATCATTTAATGAAGCACTGGATTTGTTTTTCTCTGCAATTGATTCAAATGTTTTATTTTCTGGAGAAATTGAAAAAGTAAAAAATCAATTATCGAAATCAGAGAAAATTTTATTACAACAACAGAAAAAAATTAAAGAATCTGCAGAATTACGCCAAAAATCATTAGAATATGGCCATTTAATTTACCAATATTTACCACAGATTGATAATTTAATCTCGATCATCATGAATAAAAAAAGAGAAGAAGATTATTCATGGGATTTAATCCATGAAAAACTTATTCAAGGAAAAAAAATGGGAATTGCAGAGTGTCAAATTTATGAGAGAATTTTTCCTAAAGAAGTAAAGCTTCTGGTTAATTTAGAAGGACATGAATTTAAATTGGACCTAAAAAAGAATGCAGTTGAAAATGCCGATGAAATTTATCAAAGAGCGAAAAAGGCAAAAAAGAAAATAATTGGTGCAAAAAAAGCCTTAGAAAATACGAAAAGGAAGGTAGAACAACAAAAAGAAGAGCGCGTAATTACAGAATCTCAGAAAGCAATGTTGATCAAACGCCCTAAATTAAGATGGTACGAAAAATTTCGATGGTTCATATCCTCAGATAATTTTTTAATTGTTGGAGGTCGAGACGCTTCTTCTAATGAAAAATTATTCAATTCTCATATGAATAAAAATGATCTTTTCTTTCACACAGATGTTAGAGGCGCTGCAGTTTGCTTAATAAAAAATGATGAAAATATGGAAATTCCACAAACTACAATTAAGGAAACGGGACAATTTGCAGCATGTTATTCATCTGCATGGAAACAAGGATGGGGAAATGCTGATATCTATTATGTTTTTCCAGAACAAGTATCAAAGACACCAAAATCAGGAGAATATTTAAAAAAGGGATCATTTGTAATTAATGGAAAAAAAAACTATTTAGAAAAACCTTTTTTGGAAATATCAATAGGTGTAAAACTAGTTCCTATTGAAAATTCAACTCAAAATAAGGATGAAGATGTCTCATTTGAAAATTCTGATGAAAACAAAGAAGAAAAACAATATTTTCCTCAAGTTGTGTCAGCACCTGAATCTGCATTTAAAAATAAAGGTATTTTATACGTTAAAATCAGACCAGATAAAGGAGGGAAAAAAGTTAGTGATTTAGCAAAAGAGATTCGATCCATATTTATATCAAAAGCTGATGATAAATTCAAACCTTGGATTCGATTAACATCATTGAATGATTTAATTCGCACGATTCCTCCAGGAAATGCAGTAATTGTAAAAAAGAACTAGGATTTATGATTACTTCTTTTTTTTCATGAGGTTTCATAATTATCTTTCTCACTTCTCTATCACTCTGATATAATACCATTCATTTAGATCTGATATAATACCATTCATTTAGATGGAAAATTAATGTGAAAAATCATGTTTTTTTAATTTTAATCATTTGATTCGTTTACATTTTTTTCAAGAGCATCTAAACGTGATTCTAAAGATTTTAATGTCTTAGATAAAAGAAGCATAGTACTTTTTAAATTTTCGGCGATTTTTTCAAAGTTTTCGATTTTTTCAATAATATCTTGTTCATTTTCGATTTTTTTTGATTTCATATATATTCCCCTTAAGACTTACATCCAGATATCATCATTATATATTTCAAGTGTTGCCCTCATATAGATAGCTGTTCCTTTTCTTCTTTCTTGATAACAATGAAATTAATTACATTAAATCTTCCAGAGGCATATATTGACGGAATCGAAAAGTTAGTTCAAGCAGAAATCTACCCAAATAGATCTGAAACAATTAGGCATGCAGTTCGAGATTTAATTATTAAAGAAAAGGCATTTATTCCAATAAAAAATAAGAAAAATTAAAAAAACTAGAGCTCTATAAAACCACAATTTGTTATTTAATAATCATCAGAGATTTTTGCTTGAATGAAATAGAAATAAACTAAAATAATGATAACGCCAATCGTGGAAATTAAAAAAACAGTTCCATTAATTGTTGCTTGAATTAAGGTCAATATAATCAAAACAACCATTTCTTTCCAAGTCATAATATATCCACGCAATTCTTGGAGATTTCCCCAAGAAATAAAAGCGAAAAGAAAGAAAAGAATTATAGAAACAGATTTAATTGCAATATCAACCACTCCCAATACAGTTGGTCCTTCAGCAGAACTTGTAGCATTTTGTACTAAATCATTCCAAGATGTAATAATTAATCCATTAAAAAGAAAGGAAATAATAAAGAAAATCAAAGCAAGAATATATGAAATCTTTGCTGAGTTAAACATTTGTAGTTTAAGGTTCATTCTTTGATTTTCATGAATTTGTTTCCTGGAAATTTCTGCAGTATTACTGTTATTTGACACTATTATACATCCTCCTCTTGTTCAATATATTGAATTCCTTGTTTTTTCTTCGTTGCTAATAACAATCCTCCGTAGCTAAGAACGAAAACAGAAACAATAATTAAAACAATTAAAATAAATAATTCTGAATCAAAATTATATTCTCCAATTTCACCTTCAGTACTTGCAGAACTTTTAGGTCCTATTTGAACTAATAAAGGATCAGAAATCTTTACTTCATCACTATTAGAATTATTATACCCAAGTTCAATTGCATAGTTCTTATAAACATTCAAAGTTACGTCTTCAGTTGTACTATTTTCTTCAGGTTGTAATAGAATTTTAAATTCAAAAATTCGATACCCGTTCTCTCCTATTCCAGCAGCACCATTAAATCCTAAATCAAATTGATCTACCACATAAGAGTCTGAATTCAGGTAATAATCAGAAAATGTTGACGATTCATTCCCAGATTCTGAAGCATTAAAAATAGTAATTTGCTTTTTATCTAGAAAACTAATTGTTTGATTGGATTGAGATAAAAATAAAGACACTGTTTCATTCTGGACCTCTGTAGTAAATCGTGCTTCAACTAAGAAATAAATATACTGATTATAATGTTGTACAAATACTTTAAACTGAAGTCCATCTAAGACATACGAAGATGAATTTACTTTAAATCCCCAGCTTTCTTCTTTAACTCCGTCAATCACCGCTTCAAATCCCGGATTAGAAGTAACTTCCGGACGACTCCACGTTTCATCCTGAGCTGAGACGACTTGGATTAAAGCACCAAGAAAAAGTGAGAAAATTATCAGAACGAAGAAAGAATTGCGTTTTCTCATCATTATGCCCACACTTCAATTTCAATCTTCCACTTTTTTAATATTTTGTTGTGCATTTGTTTTTGTGAACTAGCAGAGAATTAGGTGGATGCAGTTTTTAGAGACTTCATTAATAACATATATATCCAGATCATATAATTAATTAATAGGAAATCTACTTGAATCTTATTTAGGTATTATCTAAAACTATATGTTGGTAATTAAAAATGCGATTAATCACAGTACACTTACCGGAAGCCTATTTGGCAGGAATTGATAAATTAGTAACCAATGAAGCATATCCAAATCGATCAGAGGCAATTAGAGTAGCAGTAAGAGATTTACTGAAAACAGAATTGGGAGGATTTATTCGTTATCAATCCAAAGAAGTCCCAGACTTGCTAAACTAAATTCTATCAAAATACTATCATGTATTTTGATAATATTTTTTACTTTCTTTTCCTAATATCATACATATCGAGAGAATATTATAGTTTTTACTCGGAGTAATAAATATGAAAAAATGGAGAATTTCGCTTAAATTAGAAGAAAATAAAGAAGATCTTGTTGAATTAACAGATGTTAAAGAAGTGATGGATGGATATTTGAATATCAATCGGAATTTCTACGTTGAATTACTAAATATTACAAAAATATTGAATCGCTATATGATTGGAAAAGGAATTGAATCAGTAGTTGATCCAAATGGAAAAGACTGGTCCCTAAATCCATGGATATTATTAATGATTAAAGATAATGAAAGCGATATTCCCTTTCGATTTTTGATGAAACGTGAAAAAGATTTATCCGGATTCCTTGTAGCGGTAGGACCCGATAACTTTATTTCATACTTAAAAGATTCAAAAGAAGAAGAAGATGAAATAAAAAGATTATTGGAATATATTATTGCATATCCTCAAAAATTTCGGATTTCAATGATAATCCCCAATTTTATTCAGTAATTACTAATGTATGTTCAATAACGATTTGTTTTTTCTATATTGTTCTATTGGTAATTACGGAAATTTCTTTCATAATGACCATATGTCTTTAAAGGTCCAAAGGATCGAATTCCATTTTTTTTTATCTGAATGATTAGATTATTTGCTTTCTTATGATCAATTTCTCCCTGTTTTTCAAGAAAATTGATTATTTCAAAGGCTTCTTCTACGGTTTTACATCTTTGGATAAAATCAATTACTCCTGGATCATTTGGTTTTTCTTCTTTACGAATTCCTTCAATAATTATCTCAGATGATTCTCTTTTTTCGTACAATTCCTTAGCTAAATTTGGTAGAGATTTGTTAAAATCATTGAGATCATATTCTATTGTTAGTTTATCTTCAGAAATTTGAGCAAAATCTTTAGTTCGTTTTTCCTGCATTAATTAAATAAAAAAATTTTAAAATTTATTAATTTCCTTTTCCTAAATAGTTTAAATCTAATTCTTCATCTAAGAGCAATCGAATCTTATCCATAAATTCTATTTGTTCTAATTTTGCAAGTTGAATGGAATTTTGTTTTTTTTCGATATAATCATGAACTTTCTTTTTAATATCCATATTTTCTTGCAAAATTTCTTTTAATATTTTCAATTCAGGTTTTGAAAAATTTAGAGCATTTTTTTGATAATCCCGCCATGCTTCTATTACTAAAGGAAAATATTTCTCAACCATCTTCTCCATTATCAAAGCATATTGGCGAATCTCAAATTGTGCGTGTGGATCTGTTCGTAATGTAAGAAAATGTAAAAGATTTCTTATATCCATTTTAAAAGCAAAAGTAGTGTATAATGATAAAGGTAAATTAATTCGTGCGATCTCGCGGGCAACACCCATATTTAGATAAGAATTATAGTGTTCTAGTAAAAGATTTGCATCATTTTGTAGCATTTTTTGAATTCTTTGAGCATCTTCAATTTCATTTTGTGTCCTAGCTTGGCGATTTCTTCTATCTTGAGTTGTAATCCACTCATGATGTGGAATATAAAATTCTTCTTGAGCTTCAGAATAGCGCAGACTTATTTCATTATATGATGCAGTTCTATGACGAAACCACTGACGCGCGACAAAAAGTGGACAACGAATACGAAATACACAAACACCAAACTCAAATGGACCAGAATGATTGTGACGAAGTAAATATCTCATTAATTGTCTGGTTGAAGATACTTTTTTTGTTCCCTTATCATAAGATGTACGCGCAGCATTTACTATTGATTGATCTGAGCCTAATACATCAACTAATTCCACAAAACCATGATTAAATATTAATTCCCGCATCAAAACTTCAGATTTTTCTTCCATAATAATTTTAATATATTTGAGACATAAAGAAAGAATTTATTATTCGATTACTAAATTTCCAAATTTTGGAGATAAAAATTCGATTTTAATGCGAGGTAACAATAAATTAAGCTGCTTATGAAAATTTTGAAGAGCATTTGACAAACAATAATAACTATTTAAATTTATTACATTAACTCCAATATTAAAGTATCTCCAAATCAAATTTAATGGTAGATCATATGAGATTACTAAATCAATTTGTTCTAATGATAAGAGATCTATATCAAGTTTTTCTAAAGATTTAGGCTCAAAAATACCAATGTTCCTCACAAATGTGAGAGGATCTCCCCAAAGACTGATATTTTTAACTTTAAAATTTTTTTTTAAGTTTTGAGTAATAATTTTTAAATTAGTCTTTTCCTGTAGAGTAGTGCACTTTCTACCTATTGGAATTGCGGTAGTATCTCCATCAAGATAAATATTCTTTACCCTATTTAATGAAGCATTTCGAATAATTAAATCTAATACTCCACCTTCAATGTAATTAATAAGATCACCTATTACAAAAACTGAAATATCTGCTAATGTCATAATTTTTACAAGTAATATATAAGAATCACTAATTTTCTGAATTGGATTAAGAAAAGGAGAAAAATATGTAATTAAAAGGTGAATATTTCTTTTTTTCGCTGATAAAAGAATATCTTTTGATGGATAAAGCGAGATTCCCAAAGTGCGATAGACTTTATTACTGTTTTTTTGCCCAAATACGAAATGTGCATGAGAATTATTAAAAGTCCAATCAAATGGAAAATTCTTTTTTAATACAGTCTCAATTTGATTGAAAAACATTAATTTTCTTTATATTAAAATACTCATAAAATATGACACCTTGAATGATTATTATAAAATTTAAAAGGTAATAAAATGGTATTTAATTGATAATACGTGGTGATTTATTGATGGAAACAGATTGTATTTTTTGTAAAATTGTTAAAAAAGAAATTCCTGCAAGAATTATATATGAATCAAATTTTTCTGTAGCAATATTGGATATAGCCCCTGCTACAAGAGGACATACAGTTGTTATTCCTAAAAAACACTTCTACAACTTAATAGATATGCCAAAAGATATAATGGGTGGTTTTTTTGAGGATATTCAAAAGGTTTCTAAACTTATTATGGAAAAACTTAAGGTAAAAGGTTTCAATTTAATCCAAAATAACTTTGAAGTTGCAGGGCAAATTGTTCCTCATGCACATTTTCATATTGTTCCAAGATATGAAAATGATAATTTCCCCCATTTCAAGAAAGATCCTATTCAAGCATCTTCTGATAAATTAGATGCAATTTTCCAGTTTTTTACGTAATTTTTCCTAATTTTTTAATTCTTTGTTTACGAACAAACCATTCAGGCACAAAAATCTTATTGAAATCACCTACTTTTATTACCTCATTATTTTTTAGGAAAAAAATAGGGATAAAAATGTATCTTTTAGAATTTTCAATTCGAATTTTAATAAAATTATTTCCGATTGATTCTATATACCCGCTGATTTCAATAAAATGATCTCCATAAAAAATCATATTTAAAAGATTATTTTCCGACAAAAATAAAGGAACACCTCATGAGTTTATTGAATTTTTGTAAAAAATTAAAAAGAAAAATCCTATTTCTTGAATTTCTGTGGTCTAATCTCGGTGTAACTATAACTTTGATTTCATTAATCATTATGTAAATGATTTCATTTTATTTTTTTTCGTCCTAGAAAAGAACCATTTCAGATCAGTGAAAATAGGATATATTAATAATCAAGAGAGGTGAGTGAAAGTAAAAAATTTTTTCCATTGTTTTTCTGGATGCAACTTTTTTAAGGAATCATGTAAGATTTGAATTGGGCAAAAATGGTTGAAAAAAAAAAAAATTTTCTAAAAGAAAAAACTGAAGAAAAAATGTGGGAATCAATCTATTCTCAGACAGAAAATGAAATTCAACAAAAAAATCTTGAAAATTTAAACTCAAAAATAATAAATGAGGACATAGTTTTTTGCAAAATTTGTGGAAATCCAATTTCACCTTTGCAAATTATAAATAAATGCATTCATTGCGGTCTTCCCACATGTAAAGAATGCAGATCTAATTTACTTTGCGTATATTGTTTCTTAAATTTGGAGCCTTTTGCTCAAAAAAGCCTAAAAAGCACTAGAGCCTTTATTTTCTTAGGACCCTTACTCTTCTTTCTCAGTACAATACTATTTCTTAACTACTCAATAATATTAAAATGGAGTGCAATAATATTTATTCTTTTTACAATTCTTTATATCTTTATTTTATTCAGCATAGTCTATCTGCCAAATAGATTCTTCGATCCAAAATGGGAGAAAATCATTGGGTCTAATAAATTTAAAGCGGTAATTAAAGACAAACAACCAAATAAATTTATTTCTGAAGCACTTTATCAAGATTTTCAGATTTTACACCAAAAAAGAATAAATAAATTGCAAAATTGGATAAATCAAGCAAATTTAAACTTTGAAGCACCTATTCCTCTATATTTGCAAGATGAAAAAGGAAAATTAGGTGAAAATGCAGAAAAGGAGCTAATTAAAAAGGCAAAAATAATTGAATCAAAAGAACCAGCAGTAAAACCTAAAAAATCCTTTAGTTCCTTAGAAAATAATTTTAATTTTTGTCCCAAATGCAAAAACAAATTTAGTTTCGGAACATTTTGTGTAAAATGTAATAAAAAATTTTGTCCTGAATGTCAAATTGATACTGATCCATTTTCTACTCGCTGTATTTGTGGATATCAATATCCTGATATACTTGTTCAATTTAAAAACAAAATTAATCAGGATTAATTTCTAAAATTTGAAATCTTGAACTTCATTTGCATTTCTATACGCCCAAAAAACAGAATCAGAATCATTTAAATAAACTGAAGAAGCCCCTAACATTGAATATTCTTCATTTACCCAGAAAAACCAAAATGTATTTGTATTCACATCATTTTTTTTTCCTTCAATTGAGGTTATTATAATCCCAAATGAATAACTATCATAACCTACTTTATAAAATAGAGTTAGTAAATCATAAACAGTGCTGGAGTTTTTCCAAATAGTTATATTCTTATGAATATCAATAGTCCCATTATTAAAATCAACTGTAAGACTAATATTTCGAAAATGTAGTAAAGGATCATATTTAATAATTGAATCTTCAGATTTTTCTTCGATATTCTCATCCTTTTGTAAAATAGATGGAAGAATAAATGAAAGACTGATGACAATAAAGAAAAAAAAACTTAAAATTAATATATTTCTTATATTTTTAGATTTTCCTTTTGAATCCATAAAGATATCCCTTAATCTTTCTTATTAACGGCTTGTTTTTTTAGCATTATAATAGTAAATAATGCGATTATAAAAATTCCTGTAGTTGAGAATGAAGGGATTCCATAAGGTTTTTCTTGATCAATATCATCATTATCTGAAGTTGTATCATCTGAAGTTGTATCATCTGAAGTTGAATCATCTGTAGTTGTATCATCTGTAGTTGTATCATCTGTAGTATTATTATCGTCAGATGTAGTATTTATTTGCAAATTTAGATGGGAATTTAAATATGGAGGTTGAGACTCAAAATAAAGAATTCCATCAAGAGAATAATTTGCAAATTTAGATGAAAATTCATATAGTAAACCAGAAGACTCTTCATAAACCAATCGAGTTTCTTGTGTTCCATTTGCAGGATTCTGTTGATATTCATAAACATGTCTTCCATATTCAGAAGTAATGTTTAAAGTTCCATTTAATCCAGGCCATGGTGCGCTTGAAGGTGCATTAGCAACAGAAAGCGCTAAATTATCTTGAGCATCCCAATCCGTATCACTTAAAATATTGGGAGAAAATCCACCAAAACCCAAGATTAAATTCATTCCGATAGTAGATTGTGAAACATTCGCAACTGTTGAATTCAAACGACCATCACTATAATAAAAACTCACATTATAAAATGGTTGTTCTGTTCCCCACTCATTGTAGAATCCAGTAAAATCTAACCGAATTTTACCACCTACTTGAGTAGAAACCATACCAAATGGGTAAAAATAGACTTCACCATTTGATGAAGTAATGATATAACTAAAATTATATTCCACATCCTCTACTCTTAGATTGTTTTCTTTATCAATGGCCAACGATGCTGGTAATTGATGAACAACGTTCATCATTACTAAACAAATTAGAAAAATATAGCCAAATTTATGCATGTTCTTCATTATTCAAGATCTTTTGATAAAGATCATTTAAAAATATTGGGTAACTTATCCTATATTATTTAAGAAAAGATCAAAATTTTTTTGTAGGGAAAAATAATTAAAGTATGAATTAACCTAGTGGATTATAGATGTCGGAAATTGATCTGGATAAAGATTTACAAATTGATCTTCATCGTATGCTTGAGGCGTTAGAAAGTTCTACGGATTTAGAAGGGACTGCTTTAGTTACAAAAACAGGTTTACGGATTGCAAGTTCTACTCATGCACGAACAGATGTCGATCAACATTCTGCATCCCCAGCGACATTAGTTTCCTTAGCATCTAAAGTTTCTGAAGGTTTAAGGTATGGAAAATTAAGTCAAATTGTCATTACTGGTGAAGATGGTTATACAATAATAACTACTTCAGATGATAGTAAATTTATGTTATTGTCTCATAGTAAGCGTATTTCTAAATTAGGTTACTATTTTCATAGATTAAGCAAATATTATACAAAATTAACAGAATTATTAAGTAATATTGCTATTGGTGAAGCAAATTATTAAAAACGATAGGATTTCTTGAAATCAAGATTAAAAGGTTTTAATATCTTTAACATAACAGGTAATTCAGTTAAATTTTCTTCTTTATTTGATGTTTGGGAGAAGTAATTAGAATCATAGGTAACTTCAACATAACCTTTTGTCCCAAATGGTGCCTTTATTTTAATAAAAGGATATTCAAGTTTGTGATTTATAATTGTTTGAGCACCAATTAGAGATTGTGCTAATCCAGATACAATAACACTATTCAATGAATAATCTGGTTTTATTACTTTTCCAATTTTTATTTTTTCTCTGAAAAGTTCAATTGGCGGATTAAGACTTAAATGAAATTCAGCAACTCCAACGATTCGAAGTTGTTTAGGAGGAAGGTCCATCCTCATCAATAAAAGTTTATCATTTTCTTGAAAAAAGGCTTCATTTTCAAACCAAATTATTGCTTGAAAGTGTTTTTTTTCTGCAGAGTGTGGGAGATATTTTAATAACACAGAATCTTCTGTACGAATTTGAGCAACTGGATAAATTTTAGCATTATGAACTCTCATATTATGAACAATTGTCAAATGTTGACCAAATCTGCATATCTGAATAAAGAAATCATTAATAAGAACATCAACTAATATAATTCTAGTACAAATAAAATGACTAATATCATCAACAGCGATGGCACCTCTATGAACTGAATCAGGATTTAACCCTTTAACGGCAATTCCACATCGATCTCCCGCTTTAATTTCATTTACTGGAGTTTTCCATTTTTGTATCGATTTAATTCTATACGTTTGATTTGAAGGTAAAATTGTTATGTCTTCACCAACTTTTCGTGAACCAGTAATTACAGTTCCTGTTAAAATTGTTCCTTTTCCTTTAATGTAAAAATGATGATCAAATAGAAATTTAAAAGGAGGTGAATTGTCTCGAAAAATGGGGTTTTGATGTAAATATTCTAAAAGATAATCCTTTACTGCTTCAAAACCTCTATTTTGCTTTGCAGATACAGGAAAAACGGAAATTTTATTATGATATCGAGTTTTTTGAAAAATTTTTAGTACTTTTTCTTCTAATTCAGCAAATCTTGCCTGATTAATTTGATCAATTTTATTTATCAAAACAAATACATGTGGAATCCTCAACATATCAAGAATTAATAAGTGTTCTCCTGTCTGCACTTGGGGCCCTTTATTGGCATCTATCACAAGTATCGCCATATCGATAATTTTTGCAGCACTCACAACACTTCTAATTAAATCAGCATGACCTGGAGCATCTACTAGAGTAATCATGTATTTTTCTAATTGAAAAAAAGTAAATCCTAAATCAATTGTGATCCCTCTCACTTGTGATTGAGAATGCTTATCCAGTCCAGCAGTTGAAATAATTTCTGTAAAACAACGAGCAATTGCGGTTTTACCAGCATCAATATGACCCATTAATCCTATATGAATTGGAATTAAATTTTTGTTAGGTATACTCATTTTTTTCAGTATCCACTTACATAATTATCGGTTCCTAAAAATATTAAATATTCAATCACCTATTAGCTCACATTGAGAAATTAATTTAGTATAATTGGTGGAAAGAATATTGGCGAAATATCAAGAAATTCAATGTCCATTTTGTGGCCGTATGATAAGGAATACAGATAAATTCTGTATCTTTTGTGGTTCAAAAGTTCAAAAATCTGAGCCGAAAATAAAATATACTGCTGAAGAGCGCGATGAACTAGAAAAAGATCTTGACTCTTCCAAGAGCAAGGCAATTAAAAGATCGATTTCATCTTCCAATCTCTCAGAGTTTCAAGTAAAAGATATATCTAAAATTGGAGAAAAAGATCAAAATAAAGCTAAAACAGAAAATTTTCAGACAAAAATCGATTTACCACAAAATATTATAGAACAACTTGAAGCTAAAATGGAATTGGCAGTTATTGAAAGTAAAAAGAAAAAACTTAAAATAAAACTCCAAGATTTGAAGGAAGAACTGGATTCATTTCGATTTGAAAATGATATAGATTATGCAAAAAAGATGAATGCGAAATTTCAAGCATTTAAATCAATCAAAGAGGAATTATTGAGTAAAGAAGAAGAAATCCGTCAAAAATTAGGACCAAAAGGACAATTTCGAATGGATGAATTGGAAGATCAAATGGAAATTCAACGAGAACAATTAATTGAATTAAAACGACAGTATAAACGACGAAAAGTAAAAAAAGAGATCTATGAGCAACTTAAACTGGAATATTCTTCAGAATATCGAAAATGTGAAGAAGAATTGCAACAATTAAGGGATAATGTAATTATTTGGATTTCCAAAGAGAAAGCTGAGAAAAAAAGGCTCCGTAATAAACTTCAAATGATTCAAGCTCGATTCAAAGCAAGAGAGATTGATGAAAACGAATATAATGAACAAAAAAAGAAAATTGAAAAAGATCTTGAAAAAAAAGAGGATAGACTTAAAATTTTAAACAATTATGCTCAACCCCGAAAGTCACGTTGGATTTAAAAATCATTTTTTTTATTATTTTTCAAGAATCGCTAAATAAAAAATATAAATCTTCGTAAACAAATAGGATTGATATGCGTAAAATTGGTATGAGTATCATTGCATTGTTGATTGTTACAACCTTCATTGCGATTGGTTTACGAAACGGTCAAGTATCATTAATATCAAAATATTTTGAAGAAATGGCCGCAAATGGATTTATTTTTCCAGTGTTTGGATAATAAAGCAGAAAAAAATAAAAAATTCGATTATTCAAGAAAAACATTAGATTTATATTTAGAAGGCTTTTTTTCTAGGCCGAAATCACGTGGTCGAGTAAATTTTTCTTCTTTCTTCTGAATCTTACGGTATTGTTTATAGTGTTCTTTGCATAATCCAATTTTTCGAGTCTTCTTTACACTCCCTTTCAATTCCCATTTCAATTGAGAAGAGTATTTATCAATATTAGCTTTCGCAACATGCTGCTTTATCTGATTGCTACATTTATCTACTCCACAAGTGCCAGTGGATTTCTTTATTCCCATTTTAGGAAGATCTGTGATGGGTTTTCGATGCTTAGGATTTTGTTTCGGCATAATTTTCCACATGGTAATAAAGCAAAAACACCTATTATAGTTGATGAGTAAAAATTTTTCAGACACTTCTGATTTAATTTTGAGAATTAAAAATCAAATTCAAAAGTATAAAGCAAACAGTATGGAATTCCCATATTTAACTCCTGCTGCTGTATTAATTTTAGTATTTAAGAAAAAAGAAGATCTATTTCTCATCATGACTGCAAGATCTAAGCGATTACACCACCATAATGGTGAAATGAGCTTTCCAGGGGGAAAATTTGATAAAAAAAAAGATCTTAATTTTCTAGAAACTGCATTACGAGAGACTCAAGAAGAAATCGGAATCTCTCCAAAAAACATTGAAATATGGGGCAAAATTGATAACCTTCCCACTTTAACTGGCTATAACATATACCCCTTTGTCGGTTTTATAAAAAAGAATGTTCAAAAGGGAGATTTTGTTTTAAACCATAATGAAGTAGATGAAATTGTCAATATACCTCTAAAATTCTTAATTCACCTCCCAAAATTTGATGAAATTCCTTTTAAAACCCATAATGGAAAAGAATATTATGTTTTAAGTTTTAATTTTCAAGATCAGAATTCAGGTCGTGAATATAATATTTGGGGGGCTTCTGCGCATATACTAGCAAATTTCTTAAAAATTACTATAAATCAGCAGAAATATTCAACCCATTATGGACGCCCTAAATTATCAGAAATACAGGAATTTATTAATTCAAATAGACAAAAAGGTAATTTTTAAACAAATAAGTATCATTAAATTAAAAAAAAATGTGATCAATTATGAATAATCATTTTTTTTGTAATTTACAGTTAAAGGGAATATTTCTGATTTATATAGGGACAATAAACATTGCATCCATGATTTTCCACTTCTTTTGCAAATCCTAATAGAGTCTCTTCGTCCCCATGCACACAAAATACATCTCTCTGGTTTTGGTTTATAAATTTGATTCCATCAATAAATTGCAACAATTCAGTTTGTCCTGAATGAGAACTAAAATCTAAATGATATACTTTAGCTGCAATATCAATCATATTTTCATGCTTATTTAATTGATATTTATTAGTGTCTAAAAGAATTTGACCAGGAGTGTTTTCAACTTGGTATGAAACCAAGAAAATTGCATTTTTAGGATCATTAATTATATTTTCAGCATAATATCTTGCAGTTCCACCTTTTAACATCCCAGATGGTGCAACAATTACTCCAGAACGACTTGCAGCATTTGATCGTTCGATTTTTTTCCGGTATTGATTTATAATATGAGCGTTTTCAAAAGCTTGTATTAATTCTTCAAAATTTCTAAACATTGAAGGGTAATTAGAATATTGAGAAATAATAGCTCTTGCCATACCATCTACTGTAATATTATAATCAACATGATTTTGTTTGTTTAACACCATTAGAATTTCTTGACTTCGTGCGACACCAAATGCAGGAATTAAAGCAATTCCACCGTTAGTGATAACTTCATTTACTTTTGATATTAATTTATTTTCAGTATCAACACGAGGTGGATGTGAAGTTAAACCATATGTTGTTTCAATTATAAGGGCATCAATTGAAGGGATTTCAGATGGATTAACTGGATTTAATAATTGTGTCTGAATTAAATTAAAATCACCAGTATATAATATACTTTTTCCATCCATCTCAACTAAAATCATTGCAGAACCAGGGATATGTCCAGCATTATAGAGAGTTATCCATGAATTTTTTCCAATTTTTTTTCGTTTTTTATAAGATAGGTATTGAACATATTGATGCATTTTTTTAATTTCTCTTTTTCCAAAAGGAAGATATTGTTGATTTATTCGGAGCATATCATTAAGTAGAATTTCTGAAACCTTATATGTTAATTCTGTACAATAAAGAGGAACAGAGCCAGAAATATAAAAGAGAGGAATTCCCCCACAATGATCAATATGTGAGTGGGAAAGAACGATAGCACTTAAATCACGACCGCTCACATGCTCTGGAAAGATTGTAGTATGATCAGATTTAATCCCATAATCAAGAAGAATTCTGTCTCCTGATTCTTCAGATTCGATCAGAATTCCACTTCGCCCTACTTCTCTACAAGCTCCAAGAAAACGTAATTTTACCATTTTATTTATCCATAGATTAGTAATACTAAATAATAATGTGCCGTACTTTATGGATTTTTCCCTATATTAATAAGATGATGAAATATATAGAATCATTAATTAGCATTATCACTTAAATATTAAGTAAGATCTCATATTTATAAGAAAAGGTTGCTGAAAAAATGAGTTATAATAAGCATGACATCGAAATTGGAATAATTGGTGGAACTGGGGCGGATATCCCGCTAGAAAATGCAAAAAAATATAAAATTTACACCCCTTATGGTGCACCATCAGATTTAATTACCATTGGCACCTTTAATGGAAAAAAAGTAGCATTTTTATCTCGACATGGCCCAAATCATCAGATTCCACCTCATCAATTAAATTATCGCGCAAATATTTGGGCGATGAAGGAAGTTGGAGTAAAAAGAATCTTTTCTCCATGTGCTGTAGGGGGACTAACAGCAAAAACAGATAAAGGAGTCTTTGTGATCATTGATCAATATATTGATCGCACAAAAAGTCGAAAAGATACTTTTTACGATGGCGGAGAAGTCTGTCATATTGGACAAGCAGATCCTTTCTGTCCTGAATTGAATGATATATTTTTCAAAACAGGAAAAGAATTAGGGTTAGACATTCAAAATGGTGGCACATATGTATGTATTAACGGCCCTCGCTTTTCAACCCGTGCAGAATCTCGAATGTATGCAAAATGGGGGGGTGATGTTGTAGGAATGACTGTTTATCCTGAGGTAGTATTAGCCGCAGAGCTAAATATGTGCTATTCATCAATTGCAACAGTTACTGATTTGGATGTTTGGGCATGTGAATGTCCCAATTGTGGAATTGTTATGTATGGAGATTCTTGTCCAAAATGTGGTCAAAATATCAAACCTCTTGCGGTTAGCGTCGAAGAAATATTAGGAACAATGGAAAAAAACGCTGAAAACCTTCGTAAATTAATTGAACTTGCACTTCCTCAAATTCCAGAAGAACATCATTGTGAATGCGCTCATGCTAGAGACGGTGCAATTCTATAATTAAAAAAGAAGGAATGAAAAGCAGCTATGGCACCAAAAATATTAACATTACCAGATTATGAAAAACCTATTGAGGTTCCTTTAGATGGCGTAATAGATCATCTAAATCCCAAAGCTTTTGAATATTTTTTATCCAACAGATTAAATCACGATGAACGATGCAGAAATTTACTAATCCCTGCAGATGTAATTAAAAATCGCATTCGAAAATTAGCCGTTGAAATTATTGAAGACAATAAGGAGAATAAAAAATATAATTTTTTAATAGTTCTTACTGGAGCCTTTATGTTCGCCGCAGACTTGGGTCGGGAAATATATCGTCAAAGCGGTCAAGAGATTCAATATTTTATCATGAAATTATCAACCTATCGGAAAGAGATTAAAAAAGAGGGTGAAACAATTCGAGATGTAGACATCCAATTGGATTGTGGGGATCTTTCTGGAGAACATATAATTATCATCGAGGATATTATCGATCAAGGCTTTACTTTATCTGAATTGGAAAAATTTTTACTAGAAAAGAAAAAAGTAGCATCAGTAAAAATTTGTACCCTTTTATATAAAAACTTGGAAAAACCAACTACTGAAGTCCAAAATCTGCGATCAAATCTTAAAATTGATTACATTGGATTTACAGTCCCTGATGTCTGGGTTGCAGGATATGGAATAGATTCAGGAGATGATTTTCGTCATCTACCTTTTATTATTGCTGTAAATGAAGAGTATTATCTCAGGAAGTGAATTATAATGAAAAATATCTTATTAAAAAACTGTAAAATTATTGATGTCGAATCTATGAAAATTTTAAAAGGTTCTATTTTAATCGAAGAAGATATTATTAAATCAATAAATCCTAAAAAGTCAGATATTCCATCAATTCATCTATCTGTAGATTTGCAAGGAAAATACTTAGTACCTGGTTTTATCGAAAGTCATATACATATTGAAAGTAGTATGATGCCTCCATTACAATTTTGTTCTGTAGCAGTACAACACGGAACAACCACAATATTAGTCGATCCGCATGAAATAGCAAATATATCTGGAAAATCTGCTTTAGAGATTTGGATTGATCAAGCGCAAAAAGTACCTTTAGATATGTATATAGGAATTCCTTCATGTGTTCCTGCAACCCATATGGAACATTCTGGTGCAACAATATCCATAGAAGATATAAAAGAGCTAATTTCAAACGATTTAGTTTACGGTCTTGGAGAAATGATGAATTTTCCTGGAATAATTAATAATATCGGTGATGCTCGTGAAAAGGTTGATGTTGTATTTAATTCAGGAAAGATTGTAGATGGTCATTGTCCAGGAGTTCTTGGCGACGATTTAAAAATATATACTTCAAATGGCTATAATGATGGTAAAAATCGTATCATGAATGATCATGAATCTACTTCAGCCTCTGAAGTAATTGAGAAACTATCTATTGGTATGAATATCGCTCTTCGATATGGTAGTGCTACAAAGGATCTTGACAAAATTCTTCCAGAATTAATAAAGCAAAAAATTAATCTTGATAAATGTTCTTTATGCTCAGATGATCTTTCTCCCAGTGATTTATTTCATCTCGGACATATTGATAGAATAATTCGTCGTTCTGCTGAAATATTCAAAGAAATCGGAACAGATACCCATGAGAGTGCAATGATTAAAGCAATTCGACTGGCGACTTATACTTCTGGGAATTACATTCAAAAATTTTTAAAATTGACTAATCGTCCCCCTATTGGGCAATTGAAACCAGGATTTAGTGCTAATATTGTCGTTCTTGATAATTTAGAACTGTTAAAAATCCATTCTGTATACCATCATGGAAAAATTGTTTATCAAAAATCTAAACCACCCACTTTCAATCTTGATTATGACTATGGAATTCTTCTGAAAAGCATGAAAATAAAAGAAAAATTGACCGCCTCAGATTTTACTGTTAAATATACAGGAAAAAACAAGGTAGCAAAAGTAAATGTGATTGGAATCACCCCTATTAGTTTGGTTACTGAAAAACTAATCAAAAATCTCCCTATTTCAAGTGAAGGAACATCAAAAATTATTAAAAGAGATTTTAATCAAGATATATTGAAAATTGCTGTAATTGAACGACATCATTATACAGGTAATAAATCTATAGGGTTTATTCATGGTTTAGGATTTTACAAAGGTGCATTTGCTTCAACTGTCGCACATGATAGCCATAATTTGATAATAGTTGGTGCATCAGATCAAGAAATGGCAGATCTAGGTAATTTTTTACGAGAAAAAGGAGGAGGAATGGCAATTTTATATCAAGGAAAATATACTTATCTCCCTTTACAAATTGGTGGACTCATGTCCACAGAATCACTTCAAGAAATTGTTTCAAAATATGAGAATATTAAAAATACAGTCAAAACAATGGGTGTTATGGAACAAAATATTTTTATGACCCTAAGTTTTATGGCTTTACCAGTTATTCCTTCTCTTAAAATCAGCGATATTGGGCTTATAGATGTGGAGAAATTTTGTCCAATTGACTTAGTCATTGAATAATTTATTTTAACATTTTTTCTTTTTTTGTCTATTAATTAATCACTTTATATCTTTTCTTTTTCTCTTAAATCATTATTTTATTTCAAAATTGCTCTAAAGGATAAGATGAACAATATCATTTTCATGTGCTTCCATATGAATAATATTCATAATTTTTAGATTGACTCATGAATTTATATATTTGTGAACCAATATAAAGAAATGAATTTATTTCGGATTAAAATATTCTTGATTTTCTTTTTTGGATTTATTTTCGGTTTGGGATTTGCCTATATAAATAATTATATTCATTCAATAATAGGATGAGAATGCAATGGCAAGAAAAAAACCATCTTTTGGAACAAAAAACTATTTACATCGAAAAATTCTTCCTTCAACAATCCTAATCTGGATTCTCTTTGGTTTCTTTGCTGGAGTGATAATGGGCAAAATTATTTTTGAAGAGAATGAAAGAGATGTAATTGTTTTATCAATGAGTTATTCTAGTGAAAAATCTTCCTGGATATCTCAGTCTTCTGAACTTTTCATGCAATATTGGGCAGCTCGTCAACAAAAAGATCCGTCCCTTAAAGATATTGCTTTAGATTTTCAACCCTATGGTTCTGGAGATTCCCTCATCGCATTATTAAATGGGGAAATAAAACCAGTTATATGGTCCCCTGCCTCCAATCTTTGGATTCCATTATTAAATGCAAAATGGAACGATTATACAAAAAAAGATATTCCTTTAGTTCCTAATTATACCAGAATTATCTATTCTCCTGTTGTTATTGCAACATGGGAGAACTTTTACACCACACATCATCTCAATGGATTAAATGATTTACATGATTTGATTGTTTCCAATCCAGGATTAGTTCATTTAGCTCACACAGATCCAACTAGTTCAAATAGTGGTTTTATGGCTACAATCATGATGGTTAGTGCTTTTTTAGGAATGAATCCTGAAAATATTACCTTAGAAGAGATTTATGATGAATCTGTAGCAAAATGGATGACAGAAATTGAAAGTGCAGCCGTATTATATGGGAAATCCACTGGATTTTTAGGTACATATATGTTAACTCAAGGACCTGATGAATTACAAGTTGCCATTTTATATGAGAATTTAATTAAAGACAATGCGATTAAAGCCATGGAAAAGTGGAATCAGAAATTAATCTCAATATATCCCGAAGAAGGCGCTCTGTTTTCTGATCATCCATTTTGTATTCTAAATGCAGATTGGGTTAGTGATGATCAAAAAATGGTGGCTCAAGAGTATTTAAGATTCCTACAACAGAAATCTCTGATTGAACGAGCTATCAAAGTAGGATTTCGTCCAATTAATACTACTTGGTTAAATGATCCTGAGATTTCATCAATCTATAATGCTTCATTTAATTGGATGAATGGAGTAACGCCTGATCCTTCTCAAATAATTGAGTCTTTTCCCCCTACAGATGGAAATGTTATTGCACGTATTCCTGATTTGTGGTTAAAGACAAGAAATCGTACTTAATATTTCGGAGCCAATAAAATGACCCCAAAACTAAATACTTCTATATCAAAAGTAAGAAACAAGAATATCAAGCGTAGATCAATATTATTATTAGTTGAAAAAGAACTTTCTAAACCAATTTATCGCATAATATTAGAGATTATCGTTATTAGTTTCTTTATTTTGGTTATCGCTGCCCCAATTATAAATATAATTTCCAATGTGATCGATAATATTCGTGAAATTCGATCTCGATTATTTTTTGATGAATTATTAGGGAATCTACAATGGCAAATAATGAAAACCGCTTTATGGAATTCATTCTCAACTGCATTCTTAGCTGTTGGAGTAGATATAATAATTGGATTTCCAATTGCAGTATTACTTACAAGAAATAATTTTCGTGGAAAAAAAATTCTAGATACATTAGTAGATTTGCCAATGGCAGTCCCTACGAGTGCTTTAGGATTCTCGGTTTTACTGTTTTGGAGAATTTTTGGAGTTAATCCTGGGATAATTTTAGTTATTTTCGTTCATGTCGCATTTACATTCCCCTATATTGTCAGAAATCTGAAGTTGGCAATTGAAAAAGTTGATCCTTTATTAGAAAAAGCAGCAATGACATTATCTGCACCAAAAATTACAGTATTTCGGACAATATCGTTTCCATTGATAAAAGAAGGTTTAATTGCGGGTGCAATTCTTGCATTTACTCGCAGTTTGGGAGAAACGGGTGCAACAATGATCTGTTCTGGATTAATTGAAACTGCACCTATAGTGGTTGTTAGCCTTAGGAAACAGTTACAACTTCCCAGTGCTTCTTTCCTTTCATTAATTCTAATTGGAATTTCTTTGGTCTTGCTGATTATCGTCAAGCTATTAGCTCGGAGAAATGTTTCTACTAAAAAATTCTGGCAAATTCATTATGATATTGAATATTCATTTTCTCGTAAACCATTTACAATTGGCTTGAAAGTATTTGCTGGGATTTTAATGATTATTTTTATTTTAATCCCCTCATTCTACATTATTTCAAAAATTAATATCAACGAAATCCATCTTGAATTGTTTGCAGCAGATAATAAATGGGCGCATCTATGGACGAGTTTAGTAAATTCATTTCAAATCGGATTTTTTGTTGTAATAATTGATGTTATATTTGGTATACCATTTGCTTTTATATTGACTCGGGAAAAATGGGGAAAAATGAATGCAGTGTTAGATACAATTTTAGATATCCCTTTAACAATCCCCTCAGCAGCACTTGGATTTGCAGTATTTCTTTTTTGGGGTCCTGCAGGATTAGATTTTGCAAGTCCAGGTATTGAAATGATTATTTTTGTCCATATGACTTTTACTTTCCCCTATGTTGTTAGACCTATTGCAGCGACTATTCGCACGGTGAATATTGGTCATGAAGAAGCAAGTGCTACATTAGGGGCAGTTAGTCTAACTACTTTTCGAAAAATAACATTCCCGGCAATAAAAAACGGAGTAATTGCAGGTATGATTGCTGCATTTACGCGCAGCTTAGGTGAAACAGGAGCAACCTTGATTGTTATGGGGGCAGATCGTACCATTCCAGTGTTAATTGTTGATTGGGTAGAAGAAAACAGCTTTTCATCAGCTGCTTTTGCTAGTGTATTAGTTATAATTTTAAGTGGAGTGTTATTGTTGCTACTGCGTTTATTTTCACCCACCAAGGAGGAAGGACTGTAATGCCCGAAATTCGCTTAGATCATATTACCAAAATATTTGACAATGGAAAAGTAATAGCTGTAAATGATGTAAATTTAATCATTCGAGACGGTGATTTTGTTTTTTTATTAGGTCCAAGCGGTTGTGGAAAAACAACACTACTACGTACAATATCTGGCTTAATCCAACCCACACAAGGGCGAGTTTTTATTGACGGTCTCGATGTTACAGATTCACCACCTCAATCCCGTGGAATTGCTTTTGTTTTTCAAAATTTTAATATTTTTCCCCTTACTGTTTGGGAAAATTGTACATATGCACTTAATGTTCAAGGATATTCGCGAGATTATATAATCGAAAAAGGAGAACGTGCATTAGAGATTGTTGGATTATTAGAGCGTGCTGACGAATATCCAATCGGCTGGGGAAATGGAGATCTCCAAAGATTAGGAATCGCACGTGCTATTTGCAGCGGAGCACGAATTTTAATTATGGATGAGCCATTAGGATCATTGGATCCAAAGATAAGTGCAGAATTTAGATGGGAATTAAGAAATATAATTAAAGACGCTCATTTGACAGCAATTCAAGTTACTCACAATCAGGAAGAGGCAATGGCAATAGGAGATCGCATTATAATTATGAGAGATGGCCATCTTCTACAAGAAGACACACCAGATGAATTATATAAGTATCCTACATCATTATTTGTAGGAAATTTCTTGGGAGGAATCAATATATTAGAAGGTTATGTTATTCACATAGATCATCCAGATGCATATCATGTAAAAATCCGTCTTGGAGGCCCAAAATTCATAATCAATGCTCATTACAATAGATTTACTTTAGATGAAAATATAATTGTTGCTTTCCGCCCCGAAGATGTTTATTTATTCCCTCTTGAATATGATTTTGAAAACTCTCAAGCCGATTGGACAAGCATTTTCTTAACAGATGCAATAATTAAATCTAAATTCCATACTGGAAAAGAACGACGTTTTATTATCGAAATTGATAATGGGGATGAAATCGAAATTTCAAAGCCAGAAACTTTCAAATATCGATTTTGTGAAGGCGATAATATTCAAATAGGATTATTTATGGAAGATGTTCGTTTATTCAAATATCCAAAAAATCTTCAAAAAGAAATGGACCTACAATAGAGGAAAAACTATTATATAAACTGTGATTAAAATGGTTAGAGTAGAACTCAGACACGTATCATTTATTCAAAACAAAGTTGAAATCTTACATGATATTAATTTAATTATTGAAGATCAAGAATATATAACAATTGTAGGACCAACTGGAGCAGGAAAAACAAGCTTAGTTGGTCTTTTATCTGGACTTTATCAACCAACTGAAGGTCAAATTCTATTTGACGGTGTTGATATAACACATTTTCCACCATATGAACGACATTGTGGAGTGATGTTTGAATCTTATGCTCTTTTTCCACACCTTACTGTTTTAGATAATATTTGTTATGCTCGTCATATGCATGAATCAAATCATACTGAAACATATGCAATTGGAGAAGCAGTTTTAGAACTAGTAAGATTAGAAGGTCGCGGCTCTGCCCTTCCTCATGAATGTTCTGGAGGAATGCAGCAGCGAATTGCTCTTGCTCGAGCAATAATGGCTTTAGAACAAAAAGGATTGCTTATTTTAGATGAACCATTTAAAGCACTAGATGCTGGACTTCGAATGAATTTACGGCGAGAAGTCCGCAAGATTGCAAAAAGTAAGGAATTACAAATGACAACTGTGCACGTCACGAATGATATGCAAGAAGCAATGATGGGAGATCGGATTGTTGTTTTAGATCAAGGAAGAATTCGTCAGATTGGAACACCTCAAGAGATACTATATGAACCTATTGATTTGTTTGTAGCTAATTTTTTCTCAACTGAAATGAATTATTTCAATGGTAAAGTAGTAGAAGTACGCATGGTGGAAAAGATTGGATTTAAAGGTAAACCCTTACAGCGTGTTGTTATTCAGACAAAAGAAGGTTTCTTTTTATTTGCCAAAACAGAAAGACATTTTGAAATCGGTGATAAAGTCACTTTTTTGATTAGATCGCAATACTTTCAAGCACGTCATAAACGACGTCAAGATAAGACAAATAGTATTGTTGGAAAAGTAAATCGAGTAAAGTTCATGGGCGCGTGGCTTAGGATTGAAATGTTAGCACCATATCAGTTGGAGACTTTTGTAAATGGTAATAAAACTCATTCAATGAAAAATCATTGTGATGAATTATCTTTAGAACCGCCTAAAAAATTGATAAAAATTGAAATTCCTACTACAAGAGTAGCTGTACATAATTTTCAAGTAGGTGAAACAATTACAATATATTATCCCAGCCAATATGTAATAGTTTTCCCCCAAATTCCCCAGCCAGAATTAGAAGCTGCCCTAAGAGTAAATTAATTCTAAAAAATGAATGTGTAAAATCAATAATCAAAATTATTAAAGCAATTAATCATAATTTTTTATCTTGTATCTCTATAATAATAATATAATATTTTTCGAATAATTCGAATCTTATGCACGGTGAACCATATGTCATTAAAAATATTTTTACAAAAACGAAGTAGCGCCAATATCTATGAAATGGCGAACAATCATATGCAAAAAGTCCTTGAAACGGTAGTAGAATTTGAACGCGGCTTTTCAATATATGTGAATGAACGAGATGTTGCTTTAGCCACTGAAATATTTAAGCGAGTGGATCATCTCGAAAATGAAGCTGATATTATTCGTCGGGAAATCTTAGTGCAAATCTCTAAAAGTGAATTAACCACTCAAATGCGGGAAGACTTATCTCATTTAGTAAAGCGTATTGATCGAATTGCAAATACTACAGATGGAGCCGCGCGTCGCTTAATGGGATTAAATTCCGAACATGTTTTCAGTCTAGGAATACCCATACTTGAGAAATGTACCCACATCATACAGCGATCTGTAGAAGCAACTAAAATCTTATACAACCTGATTAAAAATCTTCCATCAATGGATGATCGCGAAACATTCCAAATTTGTGAAAAAATTCAAAGCATGGAACATGAAGTAGATGTCTCACATTCCCAATTATATGAAGATTTAAATAAAATTCCAAATTTGGAGTTTAACGCATTTGTAGCATTGCAGATCTGTAATTTTATTGATATGATGGAAACTATTTCTGATAAGGTAGAGGATGTAAGTGATTATATTGAAATTTTAAAAACCGCCAAGCGAACAACAGGTTAACTTTATTGCTTCCTATTTTTGCTCTTTTTCTGCCTTTTTCGAAATTTCAAATAAAATTGCTATTTTCATTTTTGTTATATTCTTTTCATTAGTGCTTTTCATTAGTACGTTTCATTTATTATTTTAATTATAGCATGATGTTCATTCAATTTTCTTCAAGAATTCTCAAATTTAGAAAAATTCTTCCAAAAAAAATATTAGGGAAAAGTGTTGATGTCATTTCATAGATCATTTAACGGATTGTTGAAATAAATGAAAAAAAAAATACTAAAGTATTCAAGAATATTTCAAATTGGAATATTTCTCTTTTTAATGACCGGAAATCTCCCAATCTTATTAGGAAATACATCAGTTGAATCAGAATTACTTACTATAAAAACCTCTGCTGAGCACTCACAAATCATTATTTCAGGTAATGCTGAATTAGATGCTTTTTGTAGTGGAAATGGAACAACAGGAATGAGTTGGGAAACAGCTCATATAATTGGTAACTTCACGATCGATACATTTAACGAACAAGAATCATGCTTTTCAATAAAAAATACTGACCGATATTTAATTCTTAGAAATATTTCGTTAAGAACTTATCCTGCATATCTTCTATCAGGCCTTCTTCTTGATAATGTTTCACATGTTAGAGTTGAAAATATAACTATTATTGATGGAGTATATGGTATTAACTTACATAATGTGCAAAATTGTTCTGTAATTAACAGTTCCTTATCTGCTTATTCGTATGGGCTTTACGCAACCTATACTTCAAATATTCATATAGAACAAACCATTGCAGATAATTTCGATAACCAACGTGGGTTCTATTTCTTATCTGGAACGAATATAACTCTTGAATCATGTTCTATTTATTCTAGCAGAGAAGGAATAACTTTTGTCAATTCACATCAATTTTCCATACAGAATTGTATCTTTTGGAAAAAATTAAATAGCATTATTGACATTTCAGGAGGAACTGCGGGAAATATAGTCAATAATACTTTAGAATCTTCTCTCTTTTCTAATAGTAGGTTGATTATAATAGAAGATCATTCAAATTTTGTTATTAATTCCAATAATTTTACAGCATCTCCAATGGACACAGTATACATTGCTACTTCAGATAATGGACAAATTAATGCGAACAATTTTTCCTCACAAGGCATTCTTTTCGGAATAATGAATCGTAATTTTTCAATTCCTCAAAATAATTTGATTGATGGAAAACCTATAAAATATTACGAAAATTTGACAGGTTTAAATGAAGTCGGAGGATTGTTTGGACAGATTATTATTAATAATGTCAATAATTCGATTTTTTCACATTATCAAGTGCAAAATACAGGATATACCGGAATCCAGCTCGTGGATTCATTTAATGTTACTTTTGATCAATGCTTTACAAATGGATCAAGTAATAGCGGATTTTCTATTTATAATTCAGAAAATTTCATTATTCAGAATTCTACAATTTTAGGAAGCCCTAATGGTATTATCATTAAAGAATCCCATCTCAGCCTGATCTTAAATTGTACTATACAAGCTCTTTCTGAACAAAGTGGTTATGGATTATATGCCCTCATCTTCTCTAACCTTACATTACGTTATAATCGATTCAGTAATGTTTTAACAGGAATTTATCTACGAAATACTGAAAATGTTTCAGGTTATTTTAATACATTTATTCATTGCACGTTTGATTTCAGTAGTACGACAAATATTATATTCGATGATACTAACACTCGAGATGGTAAGCCAATGTACTATTTCTATGGCGTTTCTAATAAGATTATTTCACTAAGGGAAATTGGTGAATTATATATCACACATTGTGAACATTTTCTTATTCTTGATGCTGTTTTTGAGGGCACAAATAATGGAATACAAGTTTACGACTCAATAGATATTGCTTTTTTTAACGTGTCGGTATCAAATTCAACTAATTATTTAATGCAAGCAGGAAATATTCTCAATTTGACTTTAATGAATTCTTCCTTTTTCTATTCAGCCGATTCGGGGCTCAATTTTTGGAATATAACTAATTTAATTATCCAAAACTGCGTTTTTTCTAATATCTCATCATATCCCCTATCTTTTTCAGAAGTCACCAACGTAACTTTTACTAATAATTGGATTGTTAATTTTTCAAATCCAATATACCTTGAAGATTTTGAAAATGTTTCAATTGCAAATAACTGCTATGTAAACAATGAATCTGTGTGGTTGGAGATTTACTATAATACTGGTAATGAAACCATTGTAATATCCAATAATTTAAACCAAAGCTATTTCGATCCAAACTATTTTCCACAAGTTTCAATGGAAGATCTTATGAATTATTGGAATCGCACTGCCAGCACAAGCTCAGGCAATACAAATTCAAACCCAGACTCAAGCTCAAACACCACCAATACAAATACAACAACTTCTCAAACGGATACTACCGATTCAGTTACACCTCCTTCAAATGATGATGATCTTGATCTTGGACAATTATGGCAAATTCTGGCGATTATTGCAGGTGCAGCTATAAGCATTTCGTTATTTGTTATGATTATCATTCGAATGCGCAGGAAACAACATCAATCAAAAATATCTTCTTATTCTGGAAAACCCTAAATCTTAAAATTTTTCAAAACCAAATAGCTTTTTTTCTATTTTTTAATTTTTTGTATATCATTCTGTAATTCATCTTTTTTGAAAGATTTATATCCATTATATATCTAAAACTCTTGAAAATGACAATCAAATGTGAAATTTGCAAACATCAGGATTTATTTTTAAAACAACAACAAAACAAGCACAATTTGATACAAAGATTCTCCACATTCCAGATCTGGAGAAATTTTCCTCCAAAATTACTCAAAAATTTGATATTTCTCTAAAGCGTGAAAAAAAGAGTATGTTTTTTAAAATTGCTTTTTCCAAATGATCTTTGAAATTAATGATAAAATATTCTATTGAAGGTAAATTGTAACCTAAAGAAGAAAATAGTGGGAGATGGGAGCTTCGAACTCCCGACCTCTGCCTGTCAGAAGTCAAGATTTCAAATCAGATTAGATACCGATCTCTTCAAATCTTGACGCTATCAGGGCAGCGCTCGACCAGGCTAAGCTAATCTCCCAATCTATACAAATTTCATAAGTAAAAACACTTCGAAAGATCGAAAGAAGGTTTTAAACAACTACAAATGAAATACATACGGGATTTAATAAAAATGTAACTAATTCGAGCATGGGCCTAGCGGAAGTGCCATAAACTTTAAAAGAAAACCCAAAGATGGGTGCATGAAGATTGACAGAAGGGATATTGAAAAAGAAATTCATGAATGGTGCCACTAATCTTCACTTAAGATAATAGAACAAATAGTAAAGTGAATGACAAAAAAAGATATAAAAAGTAAATGAATTGAAAATGAATATAATAGAGTTGTTTAATTAAAAATTGAAGCAATATTTTGTTCGATATTGTTATTATCAAATAAAAAATGACCAACATTCCATTTAACTCTCAAGAGATTTATTGAATATAGACTGATTATAAAGACAGTTTCCGACACATTTATGTGCATGAAGTGACTTAATGATGGTACAGAAATGAAAAATGTTTCGAAATTAAAACTAAGAGAAATTAACGCCTTTATATCTTCAAGTCCAGAGAAAATAATTGCGTTTCAGCATATGGTTGAGCACTTAAGCAAAGAATCAAACCTATGTCGCGCTGCTATTAACGACATGGGCTTGACTGCCATTGTAAAATGGGAAGAACAGAAAGGAGTTGCTCTTCATAATTTATTAAAAATTAAACCAACTCAACGAAGTATCGAATTGAACAAGTTGCTTTCTCAATTTAAATGTTGTATGGAAGAAAATTTATGGTCAGAGCAAAAAATCCGCAAAAACTTAATCATAGTGCGCCAAACCTTTGAGAAAATATTCGAAATTTCATAATTAATCAAGATATAATTAATTATTTTTCAAGTGTTCATCGCATGGAAAAATATTAAACAAAGCGAAATAATTGATCTATATAAATAAAAAAACCGTACTGTGTAAAGCAGTAAGAATGGGGAATAACTAATGGCAATTCTGGGATTAATGGGTGCGATGAACGTTGGTAAAACAACGGTCTTGCAGATGTTTGTGGATTATGTTGAAAAAGCCAAGATAGGGAAGATCAAGGGCGGTGTAGAGTGTCGAATAGAGAAACAAGATTTTAAAGGCGAAAGTGCTATTGAAGTTGAAGATGGAGAGGGTTTTACCAAAACTATCACCCCAAATAAAGTAGTTTTTGTTGAAGAAAAAACGGGGACATCTCATACACTGTTTGCACCTGGCGGAGATCGAGATCGAGCAGTAATTCGTATGGGAATTATCACAATTTCCCGGATTGCCCGCCAAATAGTTGGATTATTTGCCTTAGATCAACCATTAAAAGAACAGTTTAAGCTTTATGATTTAATTCGATACATGCCTAAGACGATTTATATTTGTTTGAACAAATATGATTTGATGGAAGGTAGCGAGGATGAAAAAGAAGCCAAAATAGCTGAAATTAAAGAAAAAATCACAGAATATTTCAAAAAGCGCCGAATTACTGTCAAGGAATATTTCCAAACTTGTGCAATTGAGAAAGAAGGTTTTAAAGAATATAACGACAATGTGGCGCGAATGATTTTAGATTTAGTTTTGAATCGAATAAAGTGAAATAATTAAAATAATTAAAAAAGTGTCTGAATTTGTAATAACTTTTAAAATAATTATATAATTTGCAAGTTAACTAAAAATTTTTAGTATTGCTTTTTTTCATTGATATTTCATTTAGAATTTTAGTTCTTTTTTTCTTAATAATCTCGAATTTTAACTAATTTTAAGATAAAAAATGAAAATTGTGTGTTGTTTCTTCTAAAAATAAAGATGAATAAAAAAAAAGAGAGAAAATGAAAAAGAATACTACATTTAAAATAAGTATAAAGTGAAGATCCATGGCAGTAAATAAAATTCGATGCATAGATCAAACAATTTATATATTAGGAACAAATCATTTGGCTCACTCAAGCCGAGAAATGGTGGAGAGAACAATTAACGAGATTCATCCAGATATAGTCATGGTTGAATTAGATGAAGAACGTTTAACTTTAATCCAAAAAAAAACGAAGACTATTCGATCAGAAGCTAAAGTTATTAAAACAACCTTGAATAGAAATCAAAATTCAATGATTAAAAATGGAGTACAGATAGAATCTGTTAACTTAAAATTAATTAACGAAAAAAAAAAAAAGGAAAATTTAGTTGAATCTCATAAAAATCAAGAAAATTATTCGAAAAAAGAATCAAAGAATGAAATAGAGAAAGAATCAGATCACAATTTAAGAAAAAATATAAAACTAAAACAAAGATCTAAAAATCTAGAAAATGACAGTTTTTTCACAACACTAGAACAAATCCAACAACAATTTGGTCAAATTATGCAGATAATGCCAGGAGAAGAGATCTTGACAGCTTTTGATATCGTACAATCAAATCAAATCCCAGTGAAACTAATTGATCTTCCTATATCTGAGTTAATGCTTAAAATTTCAGAATTGGAAAATCAGTTAACAAATAGATCTGAACCATCACTTTTATTACATGCTTTAGAAGAAGAAGAAATGCCTGCAACACGCTCTGAATTGGAAGAGCTATTTACTCTTTTGGAAGATGAAGAAGGAATGAAACAATTACTCGCTGAATTTACAAATGAATTCCCTCAGTTAACACAAGCCCTTATTACTGATAGAAATATATATATGGTTGCACAAATTGGTCAATACCATAAAGAATTTCCTAATAATCGAATTTTGGTTATTTGCGGCGCATTTCACGTTCCAGGTATTATTGAACTTCTAAGTGATTTGTAAAATGTAAATCCAAAGGAAAAGCAAAACATATAATAATCCCATGGGCGTTAATTACACTAAGAACATGGGAAAGTTAATCTTTAATATCACCGGGTTGGAAGAGTTTGTAATTTCCTTTCAAGAGTATTGCGTGTCGTGCGAATATCAAGGGAAATGTAAATATGGGAAAAAACAGCCATTTCAAGTAACATTAGATTGTAAGGAAATTGCTACAGCAGCTGAAAAGAAGAAAGCAGAAAAGATGGAGAAACTGGGGAATAAACATCCTGAATGGGATTGGGATATGCGTGAAAAAAAGGCAAAAGTGTCTAAAAGTCAAGTTTACTCAGCATTGTGGGCAGAAAAGGTAAAAAAATTGAAGGACGAAATATTTTGTTTAAATAGTCGCAAATTAGATAGTATGTTGACAGGACAACGTGGAGAAATCTGGTGGTCTGATTTTCGAGAAATATTAACTGAAATCGATAAAGAATGTTCAAAAATCTATTAAAATTGATTATGATAACTTAATTCATCTTTTTTGATTATACTTGAATGTAAAAATTTTTGATAATTAAATAAACAATAAAATCTAAACTTATTCGCACTCAACAAACAAAAGAAATAGGAAAAAATTATGTGTGATACAATTATTGCGGCACCTGAAGCCACAAAACAAAATCGGCTTTTATTTGGGAAAAATTCAGATCGGGAACCCGATGAAGTTCAGAATTTGGTTTACTATCCACCCAAAGAATTAAAAATTGATGAAGAGATTAAATGTACGTACATTTCAATTGTTCCACCCTCACTAGCACTCCAGAATTCTAATCAAAGTTCCATTAAAACACATGGAATTTTGCTTTCACAACCATTTTGGATGTTTGGTGGTGAAATGGGAATAAACGATCAAGGGGTAATTATTGGAAACGAAGCTTTAATGACTAAGGTAAAACCGGCAAAAACAGGGCTAACTGGAATGGACATGCTTCGAATTGCTTTAGAAATAAGCAATTCAGCACGAGAAGCACTGGAAATCATCATTCAACTTCTTGAAAAATACGATCAAGGAGGATTATGCGGATATCGCCACAAACTCCAATATATGAATAGCTTTCTTATTGGTGATGCAAAAGAGGCATATGTATTGGAAACTGTTGCAAAAGAATGGGCATGGAAAAAAATTAAAGATGTATGGTCCATTTCTAACAGTATTTCACTAGAAAAAGATTATGATCAATGCTCAGAAAACTTAGTTGAATATGCAATTCAACAAGGATGGTGCAATTCAGAAAAAGATTTTAATTTCTATAAATGTTATTCTGATAAAATTATCACGTGGGGAGCACGAGCGAAGAAAAGAGAAAAATGCACTCGACAACAATTACAAGCAAAAAAAGGACAACTTACTATTAAAGATTTCATGCAAATTCTTAGAACTCATATAGATCCGCCTAATATCAATAACACATCAAGAAATTTCAATATAGAAAAGGAGAAACCTATCAATTTTTCTGATAAATGGATTCCAATGAAAGGATTAAGAATGACTGTTTGCGCTCACGCGACAAATAACCTAACACGAGCAACACAATCGGTTAATTCGATGGTAGTTGATGTGTTTAACCCCCAACCATTAATTCTTACTACAGGTTCATCAAATCCGTGCATATCGCCATATTTTCCTGTAACTATCCATCCAGATGGGCTTCCAAAAGAATACAGGAATCATCCTGGCAAGAAAAAATACAATTCAAAGAGTTTTTGGTGGAAAAGTGAAAAGTTACATAGACAAATTGTGCTTAAATATCAAAAAATGCATCCAATAATTGCAAATCAAATTGAAGAATATGAAAATGATATGCTTGAACATCTTTTGGGTTTGTATTCTCAAGGGATTTCAGCTTCTCCAGATGAAATTGAGAAATATTTTAAAAAAGTTGAAGATTTTCTTGATATTTGGGAAAATGAAATTCAAGTTCATCCCTATGATCGATTTAACCTTAAATTACAGTTGTATTGGAAAAAATACAATAAAATAAATGGAATTAGTGATAATTAGTTCATTATTAATGGAATCAAATCATAAGATGACTTAAGTTGGTTGTAGCAAAGTGCTTTATGATTATTATGAAAATACTTTAATCATCAGTAATCTGTTCTTGACAAAATTAATGCAAACTTATTCGCACTTATTAGAAGCATCTTACTGCAAAATTACTCTAATTCATATATACAACTCTTAATTTGAGCATGAAAAAGTAGATCGAGCTCATTTAAATTAAAGGGCATTTCTATTGCTCCTGTAATACCATGAAAAAGATAATAACTAACAAGATCTGATGGCCCAGCATCTACAATCATAAATAATTTAGGACGAATTGGGAATTTTTGAAGATTTTTCAATAAAAAATCAATTTTTTGACGAGATAAAGAATTATAAATTAGTACGATAGAACTTTGATTGTTGATTAATTCTTTTTGGAGTTCATCAATTGAATAAACAAAATGAAACTCATAAGAATTGGAGTGCCCATGAACTTGTTTATTCCATATTTTTTCCTTATTTTCTGAAAAAAGAAGGTCTTTAGGAACATAGATAGGAATAATGACTTTTTTAGCAATAAATCGTGTTGAATGCAGTTGTGAATCATCACTATTATTCATATATCAAATTTTGGCAAATTAATATATTAAATACTTTGTATTTATATTTGTAAAAAAAGTGAATAGAAAGAATTCACAACTAAAAATTCCAAAATTTGGCCCCTAAATCATATTTGAATAAAGCTACATAAAATAAAATATGAAAAAAGCAGTCGTTTTATATAACTCACGAACTGGAAATACTGAAAAAGTAGCAAAAAAAATTTCTGAAGGTTTAGAAGCAGATTGTTTTAATCATAAACACATCCCCAATCTCCAAAATTATGATTTGGTGGTTATTGGCTCTTGGGTACTAGCTGGACATATTAGTTTTGCAGGCTGGCATTACATGAAAAAACTTTATAAGAAAAAACTTGCTGGGAAGAAAGTTGCACTTTTTTTTACCAGTGGCGCGCCAGAAGATATAGATCCTACCTCTGATAAGGAACATCCACTTCAAATAAAAGATGTAATGTTTAATCGTATGGAAAAGCTCTTAAAGAAAAGAAATGATATTTGTATTTTAGAAAATCGGTTTTACACGTTAGGAGAGGTTCATATAAATAAGAATAAACCTCCAAAAGGAGCACTTGGCCATCCAAATTCAGAAGATTTGGATCGCGCGAAAAATTTTGGTGAAAGCTTGAAGCAGTATTTATAATTAATAAAAATTGATATTAAGTAGAAAAATATTCGAGAAAAAAAGGTAAAAATTACTTATTTAATCTGTATTCATTTTTTGAAGTGCTTTATTTCGTTCTTTGCCGTATTTTTTAACTTTAGAAGGATTTTCAGCGATTTCAGCTAATTGAACTGATTTATCATATAACTTAAAGGCAGCTTCATAGTCTCCTGCTTTATATTTTTCATCTCCACTGCGGTTTATTTCGTCAGCAAGTTTAATACAAGCATTATGATATTCAGATGTGAAATTTTTAATTAATCCTTTATTTCTGGTGCGAGTAATAATAGCTACAGATTCCTGGTATTTTTTCATTGCCTCATCAAACTTTTTCTCTTTCATTGCTGTATCGCCTAATGAATTTATTTCTCGCGCCCATTTTTCCAAAGCTTTTTCGTATTCTTTAGTGAAATTTTTAATTAATTTTGGATCATTCGACTCTCTTGCAACTTCAACTGATTTTACATATATATCTGCTGCTGCTTCCCATTTTTTTTCTTTAAACAACTTATCTCCTTGAGTATTTATTTGTTTCGCATACTCACTGTAAGCTTTGAACATTTCTTTAGAAAATCTTTCGATTAACTTCTCATTTCCAGCTTCTTTTGCAATTTTCACACTTTGGGCATAAATATCAGCTGCTTTAGCAAAATTCTTCTCTTTCCATAAACGATCTCCCACATTATTCACTTCTTGGGCGTGTTCTTGAAATGCTTTGGAGAGTTCCTTTCTAAAATTCTTTTTCTTCTTTTCATTATCCGATTGCTCAATTAATCTTACAGATTTAGCATAAGATTCAATTGCAGCTTCATAATCTTTAGATTTATACTGTGTATCCCCTTTAGCATTTACTTCATCAGCCCATCTTTCATAGACTGTTGATAGATCATGCAAAAACATTTTATTTTTCTTTGCATCTACACTTTTAGGAATCAGTTTTAAAATTTGTTTATATTGAGAAACAGCACTTTCCCAATTCTTTTCTTTCACAGCCGATTCAGCAGCTGGTTTTAAGACTTGTTCAGCATATTGAATTTTACTTTTATTCAATTCTTTCTGGAATTCATTTCCCTTCTTCTTAATCCATTTTTCTCCTGCTTTTTGTAACATTTTCCAAGCTTTTTCATATGTTTCAATAGCTTTTTCAAAATCTTTATTTTTTAGTGCAGCATCGCCTTCATTGTTTAGTTCTTCTGCTTTTTTTCCAATTGCTGCATCTAATTCTTTTTGATATTTCTCTGCCATTTTAGTATTGTTAATAGACTTCATTAGTTTTACAGACTCAATATAATATTGAATAGCATCATTATATTGTTTCTTTTTAAACATCTTATCGCCCATTTTATTCAAGGCTTTTGCTTGTTTTACAATTTCATTTCCCATTATTAAAAAAACCTCCTTTATTATAAAGGTCTAATCAAGATACAGATATAATTTTTACTCAAGCTTTATATTGCTTTTAGTGAAATGTGATCGTATTTTCTATTACTATATTATCTAACCAAATATTTTTGTAGGTAAGCGTATATTTTTTTTTCAAGGTTAAAATTATGGCGAAAAATGAAAAAGAGAGTGAAAGTGAAAACCAACAATCCATGGAGGAACAGCCCAATATATCAGAAAAAATAGAAGTTTTTGAGAAAAAGGCATATCTTGAAAGGGCATTATTCGGTTATGCTAAAAAGTTTTTAAGTCAAGGTTATAAACGCCTAACCGAACGGCAATATATCTTTTTCTTTTATTGGACTGTTGGAATCATGGTTAGTTCCATTATCATCAGTATCCTTTACGCAATGAATTACATAACAGCAATCGAAATAGTAAAAACAATAATCTTCCTTTGTTTAATCACGGCAGCAGCCTTAATAATCGGAGGTTTAGTTGGAGGTTTATCCCATAACCGCCAATTTTTGAATATTTTCACCATTACATTAATGGCATTGGCACTGATTATGACATGTTTCTTTGCAGGGTTATTTCCAAGTATTTGGGTTCCAAATTACAATTCAATATTTTTACAGTGGCTAAAAATCTTTTATTTTCTAATTTACGTAATTATTAGTAGTATATCTATGTTTTCTATAATTTGGAATTTTCAAACTTCTTTTGCTTATCGTTTTATTAGTTTGGGAAAATCACCAAACCGATTATTATTTCAAGGTATCATCCGATTAGGGACAATAATTGCTATTCCGATGTATCTTTATATTTTCATTCAAAATTCATTAGATGCTCAGATTTTGGCAGTAATGGGGATATTTATTACTGGTATTCTGATTGTTCGTTTTTATCATCTCCCAAAATTTTATAAAAAAGATTCTTTTCAAGAACAAACAGAAAAAATCGCGATAATGAATTATAACCAGATATTAGGTTTTTATAATCTATATTTAATTTATCGTCTCTCACAATCATTTGACACTGGAGGAAATATAACTAATTTAACTGTTGATCTCATTTTACTTGCGTTAAACTCTTTCTTTATTATGAACACATTATCAAAGAAAATTGACAATATTGGAGATGAAGAAGATGTTCAAAAGTCTTTCATATTTCAGCGTAATACGGGTTTCATGCGTTGGTTAAAGAGAACTATCAGCGAAAAAGGATTAATATTGGGTGTGTTAGGATTAGCTCTTGGATATCAAGCAGTTTATATGGATTCGTATTTAGATTCACCGATAGTAATAATTCAAATTCTTTCAGATCCAAACCGAGTCACTCCATTAAACGTCACTTACAATCGAACATTTTTAGGTATTGCCTTACTTTGGATGTTAGGAACTATGATTGCGTTTCAAACAAGCTCAAAGTTCCGAAATATGGTTATAAATCGATATTCTGTGCGACATGTTCTAAAAATGTTTGGTGATCTTTTTCGAGTATCTGATGAAGGAAAAGTAGGTGCTGTTCTCGAAGCATATGAATCAGGGATAAAAAAAGTAGAAAAAAAAATCGCAAATGCCAGTAAAAAAGTCAAGGGAAAATGGAATAGATTCTTTTCTTTTGGAAGTTCATCAGATGAAGAAAATCAATAACTCTAATTATATCTGATAATATTTTATTATTGAAATGCCCCTATTTTCTTTCTTTTTATTAATTTTTTTTTCCGCAATTATTTATGGATAAGTTGAATTATTATTGATTAAGTTGGATCCCACAATAAATACATCTTTGAAAGTAATTTTACTCTCTGGAAATCCTGGAACTGGAAAGACTAGTGTCGCTAACAGACTAAAGAAAAAAGGAACATACGAAATCATTCATATTGGAGATATTGTCATTTCTGAGCATCTTTATAAAGAAATAGATGAAGAACGTGATACTAAAATTGTTGATGCAGAAAAATTAAATACATATCTTGTGGATTATCTGAAAAATAAAACAGGAAAATTTATCTGTGAATCACATTATACTGACCTTATATTTCATCCAGCGGTGAAAATGGCAATAATTTTGCGGGTAAAACCAGAAATAATCATTAACCGATTAAGATTAAGAAATTATTCTACAGAAAAAATTCGAGAAAATGCTGAAGCAGAATTTTTAGGCGATTGCACTTCATTCATGCTAGAACGAGAAGAATTATATCAATCTAATCGTATTTTTGAAATTGATGCCACAAACCTTTCATTGGATGTTTTAACTGAAATTGTGGATAAAATTATTAATCAGCCAGACAATTCAACTCAATATCTTGCAGGACAAATTTCATGGCTATCTAATGATTCTGTAAATATTAACAACTTTATATGAATTAAGCACTACAGTAAAATATGGCAATATATGCTTTCGGTAAACGAGTACCAAAGATTGATCCATCTGTATGGATTTTTCCTAGTGCTTCAATAATTGGAAAAGTATCCATTGCTGCTAATGTCTATATTGGCGCCGGTGCAGTAATTCGAGGAGATTATGGAAAGATTGAGATTGCAGAAGGCGTTTCAATTGAAGAGAATGTTACAATTCATGCAAGACCTGGAGGAAAAACAGTTATTGAAAAAAATGTAACAATCGGTCATGCGGCAATGATTCATAATTGCACCTTAAAGCACAATTGTGTTATTGGTATGCATGCGACAGTGTCTGATTATGCTGTAGTCGGCGAGAATGCAATTGTTGGAGAAGCGGCTTTAGTAAAAAGTAAACAAATCATTTCTCCAAATATGATCGCCGTTGGAATTCCTGCCAAAGAAATTAAAGAAGTACCACAAAATATATTGGAATTCTGGCATGGTGTTAAAGAAATCTATCGGGATTTAGCTGAAAAGTACCCAATAAAGCTGAGGAGATTGGATGAGTTTCCTTATTAAGTCAAAACATATTAAGGAATCTAATTTAATATTAAAGTGAACTTATGACCAACAAAAATCGAAGGGAATGAAATAAAATGTCAAAAAAACAACCCTATTTAAATATTTTACAATCTGCAATTTGTATTCCTATTCCATCAAATAAAGAAGTACCAATTGCATTGGATATTAAAATTCTTCCAGATAAAAATATCCCTCCTGAAGCATTTTATGGCATTTGGCTTTTAGATATTTCAGGAAGCATGTCTGGAAAACCATTAGATAATGCAAAGCAATCCCTAATTGAGCAGATAAATTTATTACCTGAAGGAACAATTTTTACACTTATTACTTTTGAGACAAATATTCATGAAATTATAACAAATGAACGAATTACAGACAGATCTAGGAAAAAAATAATTGATGAGATACAAAAAATCAGTGACAGAGGCACTACAGCTCTTTATTCTGCTTTGAAGAAGGCAGTAGAATTAATGAAAAAATATGTAAAAAATGATAATTCTCTTAAAATCAAAAAAATTTTCCTTCTTAGCGATGGTGATCCTACTGATGTAGAATTGGAAAGTGGAAATGAGAAAGATCCAAATTATGATAAGTATTTTCTATTAGCGAAAGAAGCACTTGAATATAAATCTTCAATTGATACAGTGGGCGCTTTAGGTGATCATAATGTATATTTAATGTACGAATTAGCAAAGCGTTCAACAGGTAAATATATCTTTGCTGAAAGCGAAGAAGAAATGAAAACAAAAATGATTATTGCCACAGAACAAACTGTCCGTATTGCTTTCAGCCAACCTCAAATTATAATTAAAAGCTATCACCAAGAATTACAACTAGATGATGCAGCTCAATATAAACCAACAGTCATTAGAATGCCTTTCAAAAAAATTTCAAGTACAGAATTTAAAACTTATTTACGCAGTTTTGAAGCAGGAGATACTTACCAAATCTTGATTAAGGGAAAGGTAATCATTTCTCCCGATAAAATTCAATTAGATGTTCCTATCAATTTAGTTCAACTGGAATTCAACTTTGGTGATGGTCTAACTGATTCAAAAGATATTAAAATACAATTTTCTAATGATTCATCTAAATTTAAATTAAATCAAGATATTAACAAAAAATATGCTAATGTCTTTTCACAAGCTGAAGAAATCGCCGATTGTACAATTCGTGGAGATGCTCAAGCGACACAACGCATTCAAGGCGATGAAACAAAAAAAATATCTTAAAATGCCGAAATTTTTTAAGAGTATTTCTTCTCCAATATGATAGAGAAATTAATAATTTATATTTTATATAAAAATTAACACAACACATCATGAAGGTAAAAAAAAATGTCATATCATTGTCCTAACTGCGGCAAGGAAATCTCGTATGGAGAATCGATCTGCCCAAATTGTAAAGCTAATGTTACTGATGTTTGGGAGCAAACACCTCAACCGAAAGATTCTCAACCAAAAGTTGCACCTGGAATGGGTACACCTAATTCTGTAAATAATAACCCTTTTCCTCCACCAATATCGAATAATTCAGGAACTCCTTTTCCTCCACCTGTAGAGAATAATGTGGGTGCGCCATTTCCACCACCAGCAGCAAATTCGTCGCCATTTCCACCACCAGCAGCAAATTCATCGCCATTTCCACCAGCAGCAGCAAATTCGTCGCCATTTCCACCACCAGCAGCAAATTCATCGCCATTTCCACCAGCTAATGACTCCAGTTTAAGCAGTCCAGTTACTCCAGTTGCATCAATTAGTACAGCATATTTAGAAATTCCACGTATTGGCGCAAAAATTATGATCCCTCCAAATGTTTCGCGATTTCGTATTGGAAGAAATGAAATTCAAGGTGCAGCTACACAAGCTTTACCTGATCTTAATGCATATAAAAATATTAGCCGTAAACGTGAAAATAGTGAGCATTTTATAATTCATTATCAAAATGGACAATATAGTATCGAAGATATCCATTCTACAAATGGTACTTATATAGGAACAATGAAGCTAGGTCCAGGGGTTCCACCTCAACCTTTAAAAGATGGAGATAAAATTATTGTACCTGTTGAAGAGTTTGGAAAAATGGTGCAATTAGAAATATTCTTCAGAATGCCATAATAATAATTTCTTTGTTTTTTTTCATTTCTTTCAAGAACTATTAAGATTAAAATAGAATAGATGAACATTATGAATTCACAGACAGTGCAAACTTCAGAATCGTCGAAATTTAATTTACGATGTCCATTTTGTGGTGAAATTAACGAATTTAATATTGAAGAGATTTATGAAATCTCTCACAATGGAAAAAAATTAAAAGAAAAGTATTGTACTTTCTGCGGAGAACCTTTAATTGTTAGATGTGAAACGTGTACAACCACTTTTTCTCTAAACGAAAATTTCCAGAAGAATCCTTTTATTCAGATCGGTCCTTCATTTTGGGAACCCCAAGAATCAATTATGGATAGTTTACTTCCTACTATTGAGAAAAAACTAAATGATTATTCCCATTTTGCAAATACTCTAAAATCGGAAGACTTTAGACTTCGTCAGAAGGAATTCTTACAAAATCTACCAAAATTAAATGAAAAGGCTTCTTTACTATTGGAAGATATAACAACTTTGGCAAAATTATCTAATATGTTGCATCTTTCTAAAGAATCTAAAAATGTTATAAAAGGAATTGAAAAAGTTCAACAAGAAATCTCAGAAATTTTGAATAGTATTGATCCAAATTATAAGGATGTAATAGAAAAGAAAGCCAAGCAGCTTAAAAAACATGTTATTTTCATGGATTTTATTCCAAACTTAGAAGATCTTATGGAGAGAGCTAAACTAATTCGAGAGTTAGAGATTTCTCAAGAAAAAGAATCTTTAAAACCAGGTTATGAAAAATTAACTTCTCATTTATTAGTTGATTCATCATTTTATAGAATCATTTGTCCAAATTGCAATAATTCAACTTTTTATATCAATAAGCAAATTTATCAATGGGATCATACATTAAAGCAATTAAAATATCTCAAAAAATTACCCTCTTTATCAGGTGGGAGAGAAAGTCTCTCTGATCAAACAACAAATATCACATTAGATGTTAATCTTCATTTGGAAATACCAAAACAATATGATTTTCACGGTCGTGTGAAATTTATCTTGAATGATAAGAAAGAGGAAGTAATTGGAAGAAATTTTATCCGCGAAATAGATTTTGTTGAAGAAGAAAGTGAAGAAATTTTGTATGATCAGAAAGATCCCTTAGGAAGGATCTCCAACAAGCAGTTTAGTTTGAAAAAAGTTGGTCCAAATATTATATTAAAAGCAATGCCATTTGATGAACGTAGAGTGGGTACTTTTCTTAACAACTTAGCGACTGACATACGTATTACAAATCCAGATGGAGTAACCCTCACTTCAGGAGATACAATAATAATTCCTTTAATTAATGAACCTAACAACCCAAATATTCTTAAGATAACAGTAAAATTGGATTAAAATTTTATTAAATGATTACTAATGGAGAAAACAATGAATTTGCACAAAACCTTTTATTATTGTTCCGAATGTATGCATGTTTATTTTGATTTACCTTCTTCAAAAGAATGCGCCATTTGTCATAATGAAATGTCTGAGAAAAATGTAATTACAGATTTAGATATTTTGATTTGCGAAACGTGCAATCATATTTACACGATTCAATTTCCTGATGAATTAATTCCTCCCTATGAAAATAACGTTCATAATCTCTGTGGATGTAAAAATAAATGCCCAACAACAGCCTTTCTAGCTGTTGGTGAACAACAATCCTATTATGGTAATATATTAAAAGCGGATATCTATAGATGTCAGAATTGTGGCGCTATTACCTTTCGAAATATGGGAACTCAAAAAAAATCATGTTATGAATGCGGATCGAAATATTTAGAACCATTACATTGGGACTCTTCTGCAAATCGTATTATCTATCAATGTGCAAATCCAAATCATGGTATTCGGCTGAAATTGCGGGATTTAATCGCAAATAATAATAATATTATCGATGAAAAAATTAAGCAGATTCAAATTGCTGAAGTTGATTTACAAAAAAGATATCAAATTCAACTTCATGCCATTAACAATGAGTTTTCAGGAGGGGCATTGAAAAAACAATGGCAGAAATTACAAGGTAAACTTACACCTCAAGAATTAAAAATTAAACAGCTAAATAATTGGGCTTTTCAAGAACGAAAAAAATTATATACTGATTTATATCCATTAGGTTTACGTTGTGCGGTTTTCCAAGAACAACCAGGAGATCTTCATCCGATTTTGATAAAAACAAGTGATGGATGTGGAGCTCTAGCTCAAATTAAGATTAAAAAAGTTGTGATTGCACCAGATGGAACAATTATTGATTCAGAACCGAAAAAGATTCAAGAATCTGCAGAGGAGAAACAAGAAGATGATTTCTCCACGATTTCTAATCAAGACCAACAGATAAACATATTAGATCAAAATCATGAATCAATTTTTACCACCATATTAAGGACGCCATCACAAGAAATTGATAATAATATTAATAAAATAAAGACAGATGAGAAAAACGATTTAGAAAATGCAACATCCGTAGAAGCGAACTTAGAAACTATAGAGACACAAGAACTTGCAGAAATTTCCATTACGGACGAAATTTTAGGAGATCTCCCCACACTTCAACCAAATCAAGTTTTTCTTATAGTTTTTTTAATGGGAAGAAAGAAATCAGAAAAGAATTTCCATTTATTAAATCATGGAATTATGCCGTTAGAATTTTCTTCAGATGATGAAGAATCAGTAAAGATTTTAGTAGGAAAAGAGCATTTTATTGGTATGTATTGGAAGAACATCGATGTTTTCTCTTTAAAACCCAATTACTTTGAGAATATTCTTCCAATTGGGGGGAAAACATTCCATTTTGCAGTTATAAAAGAAAAATTGGATTTCTTTATTGAACCGAATTCCTTAAACTTTGAACTTAGCATTAAAAACAAAGATTCACCAATTCCCATCCAAGTAACTAATAAAATGCCATTGCAAAATTATTCAGAATTGCAATTTTCAGGATATTACTCAATGTTAGAATCAAATCCTGATGAATATCACGAATTACAATTTAAAATAATTTTTATTAAATCGAATTAAATAAAAAAGAAAATCAAACTTATTCGCACACAATTATTCATATTTATTATGCAGAGGAAATAAAAAATGAGCGATTCATCGGAAAAAATAAAAATTTGTCGAAATTGTCATTCAATTTATAAAAACTTCACCCAAAAATTCTGTGGAAATGGGTGCGAGTTAAAACCTCCTTATTATTTCGATGGAAAAACAAACTCAGAAATCATTCCTCGTGAAGTTATTTTGACTAAAACAGATCCACTGAAAATCAGATGGGTTTGTAACCAATGTAAAAAAGAATTTTCACAAGAAGATTTGGAAAAGCGTGATTTTATTTGTGATTGTGGAAGTAATAATGATTTTTACCCTTTTACAGAAAAATTCTGTGGAAATTCTGATTGTAAATCCGACGGATTTTATCGAAAATTACCATTAGAAGCAAAGGTTTGTGATCTCTGCGCGAAATCGGATTTCTTTTATAATCATTCTATATTCAAATCAGAGTTAAAACCTTCCTTATTAATTCAAGATGAATGTTGGGAAGGTCCTATACCATATAATTTTTACCAGGAATTTGAAGAAAAAGAAAAAGATACATCATTACTTTCATGTAAAATTACAATCTTGAATAATAATGTAGAATACTTGCTATATGGGGAGAATAAGTTAATTACGGTTAAAAATTTAATCAAAGACGCAAAAGCATATATGCCTGAAGAAATATATGAAGAATTGCTAAATACCTATGGAGATAATACCGCTTTATTTACAATATTATATAATTCTCAAAATGAATCATTTTCAATGTCTACTATTTTCCAAGGTGAATTTGCGGAATTGGATGCCAGATATTTCCAAAACAAAATAAACAAATTTAATAAACAAGAACAAATTCCACTGAAAGAAAATATTTTGACTCAAATTCATGCAGGATTCTTTAAAATCCATGTTTGGATCTATTAAAAGAAGGGAAAAAAAATGACTGATATACCTAATGGAGAAAAGTTAAAACTAGGCCAACTTTACCAGATTATAGAAAAAATTGGGGATGGTGGATTTGGAGCCGTCTATAAGGCGAAAATGGTAAAAACAAAAAAAATAGTGGCAATTAAACAGTTTAAAAGTGTTGCCTTTTCATCTGTTGCTGAAGCTCGTATGTATTGGGAGCGAGAGCGGGATTTAACTAAGGCAGTATCTGGATATTCTGGACCACACATGGAATATATTGAAGCATTTGAAGATAAAAGTGATCGTAGTAATCCAAAATTTTATTTGGTTTTTGGTTTCGTAGAGAATGCCACTACTTTAAAATCTTGGTTTAACGATAATTTACGCTCGAATAATCCTTTAAATATCGATGAAATTGTGGAAAAAATTTTTCTTCCCTTATGTGATTTTATGTTTTACGCTCAGAAAAAGGGAGCAATTCATCGCGATTTCACATTTAATAATATTATGATTACAATAAAAAATGGTGCACCTTATCCCATAGTAATTGATTGGGGAGGTGGTAAAGTTTTTGATTCTAAGACCCTTATGGACGAACCTCCTTTAATAGATGAAATGGAAGGATCAGGAACAGTAATAATTACTCCTGGATTTTTTGCTCCAGAAATAATCATGCAAAAGCCTCCATTACCTCAAACAGACATATATATGTTTGGTGCAGTTTTATTTTATGCACTAACAAATGGTTATACTCGAGTAAAACCGACTATTAATTCAGATTATATTCTTCATCCACAAGATTACAATATGAAGATTTCTGATACATTAAACGATGTTGTAGAAAAGTGTACTCAATATGAACCTAAGGATCGTTTTAGAACCTTTTTAGAAGTTAAGCAAGCACTGGAGCAACACCTTTCTGGAAAAACAGGAGGTTTGGATCAACTTCCTTCTATTGAAACAGGTAATATGTTTGTTTTAAGGATAATTAATAATAATGCAATTATTCAGTTAAACCCAATGGAAATGGTATTAGAAGAAAATAAAAACCGTAGAATTGGTAGAGAATTGATTGTTGAATCAGCACCATGGAAACAAGAATATCGAGGTGTTTTTAGGGGGATTACTCGTTGTTTTAATAATGGTATAGATCGCAATCGTGAACAATTCTTTTTAGGATATAGTCGTGAGAGAAATCTCTTTTACATTCATGAAGGGAGGAATAGCAACCCTACTTTACTTGATGGGAGAGAATTGCCACCAAATCAATGGGTTCCTATTCAAATAAATCAACAAATATCAATAAAACATACCACAGTTCGAGGTATATTTGAATTAATATCAGTTCTTGATTTAGACTAAAAAATCATAAAAAGTTGAAATTCATGGGAGGAATAAAGGATTGAGCAAGGATTACGGGTTAATCTGTGATATTGGAGGAAAAAATAAAGGAAATCAAGATTCGGCTTTTTTTATTCAATTTGATTTAAAACTTGCTCCTGCTTCCACTAAAGAAAAATTCTTTTCACATAATGGAATATTAGCTTTGGTTTGTGATGGAGTATCTGCCTCACATCATGGTGATGAAGGGTCAAGTTTTGTAGTAAAAACTTTACCAACTAAAATTTTACATTATTTTCTCACTGAAAACGTCGATTTTGCTCAAATCCAAAATATCATAGTAAATGCAATTAAGGAAACAAATAATGAATTAATTAACAAGTTTTCCTCAGAAATCCAAAAAGGAAATATACCTAAAACCACTTTAGTGGGATTTCTGATTATTGGTCCTTGGATATGGGTTTTTAATTTGGGAGACAGTAGAGCCTACTTAATCAAGGATAATGAAATTCGCCAGATAAGTATAGATCACATTGGAACAGGAGCGTCTCATGAAATTACTGAAGCTATGGGTCAAAAAACGATACATCCATATATTAAAACTTACAATTGGGCATATAATCTAAAAAGTAACACAAAACAAAAGATATATCAGAAACAATTCTATGGTATTCTCTGCTCTGATGGTCTTACAGATAAAGTATCTGATTCAGAAATTAATGATTTTTTGCAAAAACGCACTAAAAACGAATCACTGCAAGATATTGTGATGAAACTATATAATCTCTCAATTGAGAGGAAAATTGAAGATAATATCTCAATAATTATTATTGATATGAAAGAGTTTTTTGAAAAAATATCTGAAATTGAAAAAATTCGGTTAGATTATTCATAAAGAGGGAATATTATGGAAGAATTTACACTAATTAAGAAAAATTTCTTTGCACTAGAGACAAATAAATTTCACCGATTATCTGAACAGCAATTTTCTTCATTGAAAAAAAAAAATAACACAATTAATCCGATTATTCGGGAAGTTTTCGACCATTTAGTTCAATGCTGCCTAAATGGTTTTAATTTTACTCAAGATCCCCTCTCTTTTGAAAAATATCTCAAATTTTATCAAGAAGTTAATCGTCTTATTCCCACATTAGAAAAAAAAATAGTTACGGATGATATTTATGGACCAACCTATTTTATTGGAGATACTCACGGTGCAATTCATGAATCATATTTAATAATCGAATTTTTCTATAAATTGATTCAGAAAATTCCCGAAAGCAAACTTATCTTTGTTGGCGATTATGTTGATCGAAATCCATACGATTTAGAAAACCTTACATTAATCGTCGCTTTTTCTCTTTTATGTCCAGGGAAAGTTGTCTTAATTCGAGGAAACCATGAAGATAGAAAGATAAATGAACATTATGGATTTATTGATAATCTACTTCGTGCATTTTGGGAAAAAGGTGAAGAACTCTACGAAGAAATAATTCAATTCTTCACGCACCTTCCCATTGCTCATATAAGTCAAATACACTCTGGCTCCAAAATTGCTCGTGTATTAACTGTTCATGGTGGAATCCCTATTGATCCTTATCATTTTATGGAACCTTTAATCCTTAGTGAAATTGAATCAAAATTGGAATGTGACAAACCAGAAAGCAGTTTAATGGATCCCCTTTCTGTTTCTATGTTATGGTCTGATCCAGATGAAATGATTCAAAAAGGGATTTTAACTGGAGATCATTTTAATGGAAGATTACAATTTGGAATAGATGTTTTTAATGCATTTATGTCTGCAAATAATCTTGATCTTCTTGTTAGGGGCCATCAAAAATGGCCCGATGGATGGAAAGCATTTTTCAACAGTCGTTTATATTCTTTATTCAGTACTGCATCATATGATGGAAGAATTCAATTTTCTCCAAAAATATTGAAATTAGAATACGGAAAACCACCTAAAATTATCAACATATCTGAAGATGGATTAAACTTGGAGATTTCTGAATTTCAATCAAATAATTAAAAAAAGAACGATATTAATTAAAAACCAAATGAAGGTTTGAAAATGAACTCTGATGAATTTCAAGAAGAAAATGAATATAATGAGCGGACACACAAGATTGGACAGAAATATCACACAAGCTTGCAATCTACATTCATGTCAATTGAAAAAACCCAAACCCAAATGATTATGGAAGGTAGAACCCAGCGTATCGGGGAAACTGAAGAGCAATCCATAATTGATGAGTTTTGGGATTATTATCGTCAATTTTCATCTGAAAATCCACCTCATGAGGCAGAATACTACGGAGATGATGCATCTGAATTAAAAATGACAATTTTAATTCGACAGTTCCAAGATTTTTATTTAGAGAAAATTTATCCTTTATCTTTTCCTGTGCCCATTATTCAGAAATCCTATAAATCAACTAAAAATACTCGAAAACGACCTGCAAAATTTTTCATTGTTGGTGATACTCATGGTTCATTTGCGGATGTTGCAAAATTAATTAATTTTTTTGTCCCAGCGATTGAAAAAGGTAAGCAACTTGGTTATGATGTTAAAATAATCATAATTGGAGATATAGTTGACAGAGGAAAATGGGACTTACATAATTTACTCTACTTAATGACATTTAACTTAAAATATCCCACAAATGTGCTTATTTTACGGGGAAATCATGAAGAAATGTCTATTTCTGCAAATTATGGATTTGGAAGACGTGTTATGAAATATTTTTCAGAAATATTATTTGCTTCTTTTTGCCATATGTTTAAGGATTTGCCTTTGATTTCAATTTTTCATTGCGAAAATGGCAGTTTTCTTTGTCTTCATGGGGGAATTCCTATTACAATTGATCCAAAAACTGGAGATTATGATGTACCGCTCTTAAATATATATAATTTTAACAATCGACAAGTTTGGATTGATGAAATGGACCCAGTATCTCAACAAATCTTGTGGAATGATCCCATTATAAATTATGTGCCGGGTGTTTCTGAGCAATTTTTTGATAATCGCCGTGGGATTGGATATACATTTGGTGAAGAAATTTTTCGGACTTTTTGTGTGAAAAATCATATAGATTTGGTTTTCAGAGGCCATCAAGTGTTTTCAGAAGGGTTTCATCGAGACTTTGATGACAAATTTATTACAGTCTTTTCAGCAAGTAATTATGTAAACAAAAATATTCAAGCCAGATTTGTAGAATTAAATTCAACTGATATCTTCAATTTTGCAATTCATCTTATTCAAGATATGCCGGGTTAATTCAAAATATTCGAATATTTATATAATAAGTGGAGAATTATTGAAGTTGTAGTGAGCGAAAAACTCATTTAATAAGGAAAATTCGATAATTTAATGAGTTATTCCTATGAAATTAGGGATTTTGATGCAGCTGGAAGAATTGGACGCTTTAAATTAGGGAGTAAGGTACTTGATACACCAAATCTTTTTCCAGTTGTTAGTCCTTTTGCAAACCTTATATCTCCAAAAGATTTGTTTGAACGTTTTAAAGCCCAAAGTATATTTACAAATGCATATATCTTATATAAGAATCAAGATAAAAATCAAGAGATACTTGATAAGGGACTCCATAAACATCTCGAATTTCCTGGAATTATTGCGACAGATTCAGGAGCATTTCAAGATTATATGTATGCTGGAGCAGTAAAAGTCAAACCTGAAGAAATCGAACCCTTTCAAGAACAAATAGGATCTGATTGCCCGGTAATTTTAGATATTCCTGTTCAAACAACTGATTCATTGGAAGTAGCTGAAAGGAAAATTAATATTACATTACGACGCGCCCGTGAAAATATTGCGAGAAGAATTCGAAAAGACACCGCATGGTTTGGTCCAATCCATGGATCAATTTATCCACAATTATTAAAAAAAAGTGCAATAGAAATGTCGAAATTAGATTTTGGAATATATGCAATTGGCGGCGTTGTGAAAACTTTTATAGATTATCGTTTTGATCTTGATGTTGCCATTCTTTTAGAAGTTAAAAAATGGCTGAGAGCAGATCGGCCACTTCATATGTTTGGATTAGGTTTACCGGCTTTTTTCTCATTGGCTGTAGCATGTGGAGCTGATCTCTTTGATTCTGCGGCATATATCTTGTATGCAAAGGATGAACGCTATTTTACTCTGACAGGTACTAAAAACTTAAAGGATCTTCACGAATTCCCGTGTCATTGTCCGGTTTGTACTAGCTATACTGTAAATGAATTGCGAAAAGAAGATAAAGCTACACGTATAAAAGCAATAGCAGAGCATAATCTTTTTCATTCATTTTCTGAGATACGTACGATTAGAAATGCGATCAAGGAGGGGACATTGTGGGATTTAGTAGAACACAGAGTCCATGCTCATCCAAAATTTCTCAAAGCATTGAATATCGTAAAAAAAAATCCAGATAATTTCCTTAATTTATTGAATTTGAACCAATCAAGAGGTCAAATGATACTTAGTTCTTTTTCTTTGTATCGCGCTCATTTTCATAGATTTCGGAACAAAGTTGCGAATTATAGAATTCCAGAAATCAAAAATCATCTATTCTTAATCCCAGAATTAGATCTACCAAGTATTCAAAGTCGATCTGTCAAAAATTGGATAAAAACTTTAAAACAAAGAATAGATTGGAAATCAACACAGATTTGTATTGTGAGCAATGTACTTGGCTTGATTCCTTTAGAATTTGCAGAAATCTATCCAGCGAGTCAACATGAAGGGACACTTAATCCTATTCACAATTTGGAAGTAAGAGAAGTTTTAATGAAATCGATAATCCCATTTTTAAAAAAAAATCTCCAAGATAATATGACAATTTCAATCCTTATACCTGATGTCTTCATCAACGAATATAATGAAATTGAGAAATTTTCAAGCGATACACATCTAATTTCATTGTTTGATGATATAATTACTACCCATTTTCCTTCAATTAAAATTTCCATACTAAATGAAATTAGGATGGAGTAAACAAGATGAAAGGCTATGATTAAACTTAATGATGGAATTTTAAAAAATTCAGCAAAATATTCGTCAGAAGAAGTCTTCAATGAAATAAAACCATATATCTTAGATAAAGTAGTATCATACGGTCATCCAAATGTGCAAGGGACACATTCAACTACTTTAGAAGTTACAACGGAAGATTTCTTGACATTACGGGGAACGTGCATAATAGGAATTAATGCAACAAAATCAGTTGCAGACTTAAGTAATGATTTACAAAATTTAATTCAATCAGGGAAAGAAATCGGTGTTTTTTTAAAATCGGGTGTACATTGGGACCATTTCATAGGGTTTGGAGATTCAAGACTTTCTTTAACTAATAAAGTCTCGATTGTCTTTCGAAAAAGTACATTTTTAAGTTCCCGTACAGTGTTGATTGCATGTTCTAAAAGTGCACAAGACATTAATCGTAAATTAATTAAAAACTTGCAAAATCCAAGTAATCACTTAGAACTTTATTTCCATCATATCCCATCGGAGATGAATTTACATGGAGAATGATGATTATCCTAAATGGATTGCACAAATTCCCAAGGAAATCGGAAATGAGATTCTACCATGTTTACATGAAAATGGATTAGTAGATAAACAATTTCGAATTTCCCATCAAGAAAGCTTTATTCTTGTTCCTCTCAAAAATACGGCTTTAAATGAATTAAATGATAAATCTAAAGTTCAAATACTTAAGAATATCAGAATTATCTCTAATTCTAATAAGCAATTTACCTTTAAATTACGTAAAAATTCTCGAGAAAGGATAAAACAACAAATTTTTAAATCCATTCCTTCTGAATTTCATGATCTTATTCCACATTCATTTGATATTATTGGTGATATTGCCATTATTGATATTAATCGGGTAGAATTGGAACCACTACGCCCTTATTTATCCATTATTGGAGATTTTTTACTTAAAAGCAATCCTAATTTAAGATCTATTTTTGAAAAAGCAGGAAAAATTGAAGGGGAATTCAGAACAAGGAAATTAAATTTCGTTTGCGGCAAGAACAACACACAAACAATATATAAAGAAAATGGATGTAGATTTAGATTAGACATTGCTACCACCTTTTTTACACCCCGTTTATCCTTCGAAAGAAATCGAATAGCAAGCTTATCAACGAAATTTGATCATTATGGTGCACTTTGGGATATGTTCTGCGGAGTAGGCCCGTACTTCATCCAGATTGTGAAAAATAATCCAGAAATGGAGGTTTTTGCGACAGATATTAATCACAATGCAATTAAATATGCTTTACAAAATATCCAATTGAATAAAATAAATACACGGATCAATTGTTTCCAATATGATGTAAAACAAATCAAATCTTCATCATTCTTTAATCAAATGCAAGGAAACATATCCAGAGTAATAATGAATCTCCCTGAAAAGAGTGCACAATTTCTTTCGATATTACCAGATTTTATCGCTAAAAAGGGATGTTTACTTCATATATATCAATTTTCTAAAAAAAAAGATGCATATCAAAATGCAAAACAGAGTTTTCTCTCAGCTCTTAATAGATCAGGATTAAAATTAGAAAAAATAGTTTTTTTTCGCTCAGTTAAGCCTTATTCACCTGCATTAGATACTACTGTAATTGATGCAGTTATTAAACGTTCAGATCATTAATCTTTTTATTTCTAAAAGCCTATAAAGAAAAAAAAGTAAAATAAATTTTAAAAAAATTGTCACTATTCATATATTACAATTTCTGTCCTTTTATGAAAGGATACATTAAAGCTTGATTGAAAATCGTTACTAAATCTGAAATATTCGAATAAAAGCCAGAAATTTGGGCTCCAGAAGTGAATGCAATGCAAACATCTGAACCGTCAGCACTTATCATAAAGAAATTCTTTCCGGGATAATTAGTTACTATCCATCCACGTTCTTTCCACGAATCTATCATTGGTTGATGTTCACTCAAATCCAAAGAAGTAGCAATATTGATGACTGAACTTTCAGGAAGTTGCTCTAACATATCTAAAATTTCATTTTGTTCTAAAAATTCCATTGTTGGAACTACAAGTCGTAAAGAACGCGTGGCATTTTTTATCCGATCTTTAAGATATTCTACCGCAATATCCATATCATAAAGGATTCCAGTTAAGCCCATTGAAACTGAGTCTGCCTTTTCTTTAATTTCTTGGATTTTACGCTCTTTTTCTGCTACTTCTTTTTTCATTCGATCTACTTCAAATGATGTCCCAATTAACCCATCTTGAGCTTGTCTTTGCTTTTGCTTTAATTTCTTAATCTTTTCTTCTTTTTCAAGTAATTGCATTTTCAATTCTGTGATTTCTCTATTTTTTTGCTCACGTTCAGCTGCAATTTCTTTCATTAATTCAATTTTTGCCCATAAAGCTTCATCTTTTTCTTTTGAAGCAGAAACTAATTTTTCTGTTAAACTTTGGATCCTTTCGTCTTTAGATTGAATTATTTGATCCTTTTGAGAAAGGTAAACCCCAAATCTAGAAAAATTTTCGTTAATCTCTTTTATTTTTTGAGAAATTAGTGACAATTGATCTTCCATTTTTTTTTCCCCTAATATATCATGTTAGTTATTAACTCATTTAAAATATATTCTTCGATAAATCTAATTTAATTTTGTTCCTTTTATAAATGGAGTCATTATTGATTGTGATAAAAGTTTAACTAATTCTGGATTACTTGAGAATAATCCAGTTAATGTTTTTGAATCTTCATCATATACAGCAACAGCAGCGTTTACATTATCAATTGTCAATGCAAAAAGCTTAGTATCTTTGTAGTCTGTAATTTTGAAATTCTTTTCTTTTAGTTCATCTAAAATCGCTTTATCACGTGATTGATCGACATTACATGCAATATTTTTCAAGACAATCGGTGAAATATCAAATAATGTCTCCTTTAATCCATAATCTTCAATAAAAGATAATTCAGGTAATATAATACGAATTGATCGATTTACATTTGCCATTTGAAATTTAAAATGAGTGATTAATGTAGAAATATTATGATATGTTCCTGTTTCACGCTCAAAAAGATCTTCTGGTGTCTCAATTGGGCTGGATACGCCAGATTGTGCACCTAATTTTTGCCATTCTTTCAATTTTAGCTCCAATGAAGCTAATTTTTCTTTATATTTCTTAATAATCCCAGGTTTTGAACTTTCATCATTTATCTTTCTCAGTAATGCCAATTCTTTTCGTTGTTCAGGTGTTTGATTGATTATTTGCTGCATCTTTTCCAATTCTTCTTTCAACTGTGCAATTTCTTGATTAGCTTCTTGGAGCTGCATGGCTGCTTTTGAAGAATCCTCCCTGATTTTCTCCATTTCTAATGAAGCTCCCAATAACCCGTCTTGAGCATCTCGAGTTTTTTTCCTTAAGTTTTTTATTTTACGATCTCTTTCTTCTAATTCTCTCTCTAATTTTCCGAGTTTCTCCACTAATTCAAGTTTCTCATTCGAAAGTTGTTCCATAAAAGCAAATTTCTCTGCTTGATATTTCTCAGTTGCTTCTGACATTTCATCAAACTTACGACGGAAATCTTCAATTTTTTCATCTTTCTCAACTATTAGAAGATCTTTTGACTGTAATTGCTTTTCTTTTGATAAAAGCATTTCCTCTTTCGCTTGAATCGTCTGATTTGTTGTTTCAATCATATGAGCAAATTGTTTTAGTTGAGTATTTAGTGCATCTACTTCTTTTATTAATCGATCACGCTCTCGTTCTAGATTTTTTTTATCTGTTTCCAAAACCGACATCATACTTCGAAAATGGCGTGTATCTGATGCAGCTTTTACTGCATCATTAGTTAGTTGATTTATTTTCTCGCTCAATTTCAAAATTTTGTCATCTTTTTCGCTAATTTCATTCTCTTTTGATTTTAAAAGATTTTCTAACTTGGTTACTCTATCTTGTAATTCAAGAAACTCTTCTAATTGGCTCATTTTAATTTCGTTCCTTTTTCAGTTTCCATTGCACATTAAAGTGATTAAATTTGCGCAATATTATAACTATGTTATAAATAAGTATTGAACATCCCATATTAAATAATTGTGTGTGTGATGATTTATTTAGGCAAAACACTTAGTATTATATATATTATAGAACTACCTTTTTGATCACAAAAAATTGGTGAAACAGTATGACACAATTCGGTAGCGATATCGGACTTAACCCTGAAGATATTTTGAAACTTGAACCTGAAATTACGTATATAACATCAAATTGTAACATTGAAGCAATCGCATTGACCACAGACACTGGATATCAAATTGCCTATGCTGCGCTCCCTACTTATCAAGTTGACAGTGATGCCTTAAGTGGAATTGCCTCAGCACTAGTAATGACAGGAAAAATGGGAATGATGAGTATGTTTGAAGAACCCCTTTCTGAAGCTATCATTCGTGCAGATAATGGATATATAGTTGTTACAAATGCAGGTAGGTTTGTTCTAATTGGCGCAGGTCGAGATATTAAAAATCTAATGAAGACAGTAAAAATTTTTAGGATTGCAGCTCAACGGATTGCAGTTAATTTTCCAGCAATTGCATAAGTACATTTCATACTTAGAAATTATAAAAGCAATTAAGGATTTATTCAAAAGAGATTAAAAAAAAAATTAAAAGAAAAAATACATAATAAATACTACCAAGGATCCCAGTCTGTTTCTTTCAAACGTTCTTTAGTTGAAGCTTTTGAATTTCTTGAAATTTGAACTGCACTACCTGATATTTTTGAACCAATTTTAACTTTTGATTTTGGGATTTTTTGATGTATTTGACTTGAACGTTGGATAGAATGCTTTGAAGAACTTACTGTTGGTGGACTTATATCGGAAAAATTTTTAATCAATTGTTCAATCTCATCCTCCTCTGAATGAGTTATTGATGGAGTCCATGGCCTTGATTCTGCAATCGCTCCTTCGTTAGGAATATAATGATTCTGAATTGAAGTGGGTTCAATATTTTCTTCAAGAGGTGCCTCGACTAGAGTTTTAAAATTAACTAAAATATCAAAAAAACTCTGAAATTCTTGAGGAGACATGTCAAATTCAATTAATTCATCCCCCTTTTCCAACGCAATGGATACGCGCGTAATTATCCCCCCCATTTCGGTAGAACGACATATAAATTTCCCCGGTTTATCCTTTCGTCTTATTGCCCAAACCGTTTCATTAGCTTTTTCGAGTTTCACACCCAATCACCATTTTTCTTCTTGTATTTACATTAGTTGAAGCTCGATAAAAAATTTGAGATTCATATAAAATAACGAGCAAAAAATTCAAAATTAATGCAATATTTTTTTTTATTAAATTAAGGTTAAGGTAAAATTTATAGTACAAACAAGGAACCGTTGCCTAGCCAGGTGAAAAAACAATTTAGTTTTTTTCGGGTATATATGGCACCAGACTTCTAATCTGGCACCTCACAGGTTCGAATCCTGTCGGTTCCGCTATTTTTTCAAGACATTGATAAAATTTTATTCCTATCCTCGATTTTTTAATATTTCTTATCATTCAAAGAATTTCTTTAAGTGCGAATAAGCTTTTTTAAAAAAAGTAAAAAAAGTGAAAAATGAAATGCTTGTGTTATCGTGCATGAAGAGTAGGAACAGCAGGAATTTTTACGAATCGGTTGATTTCTTTAAAACGGCTACGTAAGGTTACTTCAGTTACTTTTACAGTTTTAGCAATTCTACTCTGTGATCGTGGTTGTTGGTGATATAAACTAGCAACATATATTGCTGCAGCGAGTATTCCTTTTGGATCTCGACCTGCAACATTGTAGCGTTTGCGATAATGATTAATTATTTTTATTGTGGTTTTTTCAACATCATTGTTTAATTGCAAAGATGTAATATATTTTGGAACTAATAATATAGGATCTAAAGCAGGTACTGATAATTTTAGCTCACGTATAATAGTACGGTATGCTCTCCGCACATCACGTGGGTTACTATCAGAAAATTTCAAAATTTCTTGGAGAGTTCGTGGAATTCGCTCGGATCGACAGGCATAATAAAGACATGCTGCTACCATAGCTTTAATCGAACGGCCCCGTAAAAGTTTTAATTTAAAAGCCCGACGGTAAATTTTTGCAGCATATTCTTTTACCCTAAGTGGTAAATTTAAGAGCCCTCCGATACGTTTAATTTCAGTGGCAGCAATGAGCATATTGCGGTTGCTCCAGCTCATTCGTGTGTTCCATTTAATAATTCGCTTCATGCGATGAGATAATTGAGAACTAGTATCAATTACAGTAGATAATCCAAGATCTGGTAGTAGGGATGATACAGGACTTCCAGTTTGATCGCGTTTACTTTTTTCAATTTGTGAAAATGCTCGGCGACCTTCTCTGGCATTGTCTATAATATGATGAGATAAAACTAAGCCACAGGTAGCACAGACATTTTCTCCTCGAGCTTGATCAACAATTATATTATAAGAATTACATTCAGGGCATTGTGAAATATCTCCCAACAAAGAAGATGAATTATATGAAGATTTAAAGTTTGTAGTGTCATTCATGGTTTCTGGTTCCTTCCAAAGTTACTTTCGAATTCCATTCGAAGAACAAATTGAAAACGATGTTAATAAAAAATTGGCAAATTTTTATGAACACTATATGTATGAATTCAGAATGAATATTTAAAAGTTGTAAAAAAAATATCCGCAGATTTATTTATTTGTATTTTTTCCAATTTTTAGATGTTATTATTTGGAAATTTTCCAATTTTTTTTTATGTTTTTAGAAATTTTCCAAATTTGGTGTTTTTCTATTCTTCTCATTTCGTCCGTTTGATGATATGATAACCAAATTGGGTCTTTACTGGTTCAGAAATTTGATTTATCTGCAGGCGTGTACAGGCATTCCAAAAACCATCAACCATTTTACCTTTCGGAAATTCACCCAAATTTCCGCCTTTTTTTTTGCTGGGGCATTCACTATATTTTCTGGCCATTTCAGCAAAATTCGCCCCTGCATCTAATTCATCTCGAATTTGTTGAGCTAAACTCAATTTCTTCACCAAAATATGTGATGCTTTCATCTTACCATTACGAATCGGTGCACCACCAGCTCGACTTTTATTTGAAGGTTTTCCCATTGTTTTCTACCTTTATTTGTTAATACATTAAAAAAATTAATTTCAATTATATTTTTCGATTATAGAGAAGAGATCATATAAATTGTTTAAGTGGTAATCTGGTTTTACTGAAAATTTCTCTTTCGTGATATTTGGATCATATTTTGTACCACGATGAATGAGAACAGTAATAATTCCAACTTTTTTGGCTGGTTTTATATCTTTATCAATCCGATCACCAATATAAATAACTTCATTGGGTTGTAAATGAAACTTATTTAAAAATAACTTAAATAGTAAAGGATGTGGTTTACGAACAGCTACCTCATCAGAAATAACAATTTCATCGACCAGATTTTCAAGTTTTAAACGCAAAATCTTTTCATACTGCTTTTTAGGAGATCCATCAGTAATTATTGCTGTTCGGATATTTTTTTCACGTAATTTTTGTAAAGTTTTAGCCACATCTTTAAATAGATGAAAATGCTTAACTTTTTCTCGATGATAACCCATGACTCCTGCAGCAACAAATTTATTTATATTAAAATTTAGGCTTAATTGGATTTTTGGATCGTTTTGTAATCTAATAAGCAAATTATCGAGATGAAATTCGCTGTTACTACCAAATTCAAGAACAATTTCGTTCAACATCTGCGTAGCATAATCTTCTGGAACTGGAAGCCCATAATTAATCATCATTTGGACTGAAGCATTTCTCGCTTTTTCTACTAATAAAGTCCCATTGAACAGAGTATCATCCAAATCAAATGCCACGCATTTAATCAATTTTTACACCTTTATTATTTACAATGGAGATAAAACGGGGTTATATAAGAATCATACTTATTTTTAAGAAAAAATAGATCACACTTGATTGTAAAATCATTAATAAGATTTAATTTATTTATATTTTCTCTCAGCTATGAATAAGAGAAAAAATTTTTATAAACTCTCTTTTGAAGAACTATCGAAATCTGGCGAAATACTACGGTATGAATATGCTCGTGCCACATATCCTTTAGTTTCTTTAGGTAATAATTGTTTCAAGTATTTAGGAAAGCTTGCAGTTAAAATGATATCTGTCTTTAAAAGAAAAAGATGCTCACCTGCATAAGAGAAATCTTGGATAACATTCTTTTCTTTAAGAAATTCTAAATTTTGAAGCATTAATTTTGATGAACTTTCTGAATAGAGGGAAAGAATTTTTTCTTTTGGAAGTGGTCCATTTCTTAATTGTGTAATAATTATATATTTCTTTGGATCATCAAAAATGTTAAATAATTCTAATGAATCCATTGAATTCGGAGAATATGTTTCAAAAAAATCTCTAACCTCATTAATGTAAATTTCAGTAAGATCAGCCATTTCAGGTGAATCCTCTTCTAAATCAATTACACAATTAGGTGGAACGCGCATTATTGAGACTTCTTTGACTAACAAAACATATGTTTCTTGTCCAATAGAGTTAATAAAAATAAATTTCTGTTCCTCAAGTTCATTTATTATTTTTTCTAAAGAATAGTTAGGAAATACAACTTTAAACCATTTTTGTAAATCTTCAAGTGCTAAGGGTCCTTTAGAAAGTTTCTTTATTACTTTGAAAATCTCAGTTTTACTCATAACAGAAGCCCACTTTTCTTCTTCAGTTCGTTCTCTTAATTCGTCAATCCCCAACCAGTATAATTCTTTTAACCAAAAACGAATATCTGAAATATTTTCTTTAATTTCAGGATAATCACTTTCAGAAACTTGAGAATCATCTAAGTTATAGAATGCTTTAAAGAGATTGCTTTTTTTTTTCATTTTTTCAGCAAATTCTTGTGTAAATTCTTTAAAAATTGCTTCTTCTAATTCAGTGGGAATCTTATCTATCACAAAAGAAACCATTAACATTTCTTTGTTTCCACGAGCCCATTCACTTTCAATTTCGAAATAATAATTCATTGAGGCAAGATTTCCAAATTTATGCGTAAAAAATCCATCCTCATAAATTTGATCCATGAACTCTGCTAATCGACTTTTATCTTCTTCAGTTAGAATTTCCTCTGGAAAGGCATAGAATACAATTGGTCCAATTTTTCGATGAAAATAGCTAATGGCGACTGATGCTTGCATAATAATGGCTCATATCTTTATTTTATATCCTATATAATTTTAATTCCGAGAGAGCTTAAATAAATATTCCTTAGAATATTATATTAAAAAATAATATCATAAAAACTTATTCGCACCAAAAAAGATAATGAAAAAATATTGCTATTCTTCTTTTGAGATAATTATAAAAATATTTTATCGATCACGCTTACCTTCGATAAATTCTTTGACCCATTGCTTAGCAATGACATCAGATGGTGGTTGAATATGTGGATGTTTGAAAGAAAAAGAGCTTATTGATTCGAGACGACCAGAAATTTTTCGATCAAGAGCTAATTTCATGACTCTAATGATGTCGCAGACAACTCCTGCACTATTTGGTGAATCCTCAACACGAAGTTTCATATCAGCAATTAAGGGAAGTCCACCAAATGTTTCTCCTTCAATTCGTATATAGCAGATTTTTTTATCTCGTAAAAAGGGGACATAATCAGATGGTCCAATTCTACAATCAATGTTATAAGGTAGAACACTTGTAACTGCACTAGTTTTAGATTTACGCTTAGTTGTTAGTCGACTTTCCATTTTCATATTTTCAAAGTCCGTATTACCCCCAATATTTAATTGATAGGTATTTTTTACAATTACTCCCCTATCTAAAAACAGTTTTGTTAATACTCTATGAGAGATTGTAGCACCAACTTGACTTTTAATATCATCTCCAGCACAAGGTAGTCCTGCATTTTCGAATTCAGCTACCCAATCAATATCTCCTTCAACATGCTCACTTACAATAAATTCAGGAATTGCATTTATAAAACCACATCCAGCATCTATAGCCGCTTGAGCATAAGCACGTGAAGCATGATATGATCCAACAGGTAGAAAATTAACTAAAATATCTGCTTTTGCATCTTTTAAAATTTGAGCAACATTACATGGTTGAATCTTATTTGGATCATAACAATAAAAACTTTCAACCATATGAGAAGCGCAACCATCTAATATTGGTCCTGGTTGGACAACTACCCCTAATTTAGGCATTTTTTCATGAGGAATAATGGGTTGGACTACATTTGGTGGTTCATATATTGCATCAGCAACGTCTTTGCCAATTTTCAAAGAATTAATCTCAAATGCTGCAACAATTTTAATATCTCGATATAGGTAACCACCAATGCTTGGATTCATCAATCCTTTTATATATGAATCTGCAGGACTAATGTCTTTATAGTATTCAGTCCCCATAACTAAGGCTGCTGCACAATTCCCTAATCCTGCAATAGCAACGCGAATTTCTCTCTTTTCAGAAGTTTGAGGAGGAGCTATGCTATCACCGATAGTCATTTCTGATTGTTCTGCAATTTTTTCTATTATATTTTTCTCATCCATCATAATTCACCCTATTTTTACAATAAACAAGCGTTACCAGATTATTTCAAATATGATAAAAAAAGATTTATCTTTCAATGATCCCAAAATAGGATCAATATAGGAAATTTCATTATTCATAATAAGCATTTTACATTAAGGTGAGTAAATTTTGTCTTCATCAATTATGGTTCGATTAAAACTCTATATTCCCCTTAGAAAATATAAATTATGGGAAGAAATATTAAAGGACAGCAAAATTAATTCATTATTCTTCACAAATTTTAGTCAATGGATAAGAGAAGCCCTTAAAAACCTTCCTGCTCCTGGTGAAACACCTTTGTATCCAAAAGAAAAATCCAATGAAATTAAAGAGAATTCTAAAGAAATATCAGATTCCGAGCGATCTACACAATCTGAACAAATAAAACGACTAAATTTAAAAAAAAACATAGAAAAGGTAATTTGGATAGAGGAATCAATAAAAAATTCGTTGATAGAAAAAAAAGGACATCTTTCGCTTAATAGTTATGTTATTTTAATATTAGATATGCATGTATTTGGAAAATCCTCATATCAATCTTTGATTTATCAAATTTTTCAATTACAAGATCGTGTGAATTTCCTTGAAAAGAGACTTCAAAAAATCATGGAAAATATCTCTTTTATTAAAATCTAAGGAAATGAATATTAATTCGATTAATAGAATAAAAATCACTCTTTGCCTTTAAACTAAAAAATTTTGATGAAATCAAAGTGTTAAAGACAAAAACTTATTCGCACTGTGATAAAAGAATTAGGCTCAGCGTGGGGCGACAATGTCATTGCGTTCGCTCATTTGTCATAGGATCATCATTGCCTAAAAAAATTATAAATTAAAAATAATGAAAATTGTCACTAATAGAATAGTTCACTTAATTACAAATTACTATATCCTTAAAAACATTCTTTAATACATTTTAAAAATTCATGCCCTCTAGAAGTTAACTTAAAGAGATCTTCTCCTTCTTGTTTTAATAATTTTAAATTAAGAAGAACTGGCATCCTTCCAGTAATGCATGCATGAGGAACTCCAGAAAGCATTTGAATTGAAGTTTTATTTTCTGCTCCCCTAGCGACCGCTAAGAGCATTTGAACGCCAAATTCACCCAAAATATACTTATAACTTCTTAGTTCTTCTACGTCATAATGTGTTTCAAATGAAGTTCCATCAGAATAGTCAGCAGGATGCATAATATTTAACCAAAATTTGAATCGTTCTAATAATAATTATATATGATAAAAAAAAAATTTAATCATTCTATGAATGATCTTGAAAACGTATAAATTCTCCACTGCATCGCAAAGTTGTTCTACTTAAATTAATGAGATCAATAATATCTTTAAATTTATCCCATTTCTCTTGTTCTTCTGAGCCTTCCACATAATATTCAACTGAGTAATGCGAATTATGCTTACTTAATCCCGTTGTATGAATTACATTATAGGAACTGATTTGCTGAGAATGTACTTGATAATCAAGAAGACCATCTTCTTGAAACTCTAGATAAATTTTATAAACTGCAGAAAAATTACCAGGATAACAAGTGATACGCGAAAGACGGGGATAAATGGCATAAACGCAAAGAATTGAGGAGAATTCATCATATAAACGAGGTAATTCAGATGATCGTAATAAACTATAATATTCAGAAATTGAAATTAAAAAACCATTTGTGATTGGAGTATTAGGTGAATTAGTGGGGTATCGATCCCGTTTCATATTAATCATATCGACTTTTAGTTATATTTTTCTTAGCATTTTGTGATCAAGTGACTAAATGATGAAAATTCTACACTTAAATTATTTATCACGCGAGGGTGGAATACTTTTAAATATTTTGCGCCAAATTTTCAATGTTTTCTTAATAGTTCCTGAAGTTTTACGAGAATGAAATATAACGGGGATTCGGTTAATTTTTGAAACAAATGCCATACTTGCAATAAGCTCCCATTTTGATACATTATCACAGCGAATAATTCCAATACGATGCTCAGGATCCCATCTTATCATCCAAAGCCCTGCTTTAAATGTCCCTTTTTGTCCGTATAAATTTTGAACTTGATTCCACAATTCACGAATAATTTGATCGGGAGAAATATGAACTTTTTCAAATTCAGATGGAGTAAGTATTTCAAATAAAACGTATCTTTGTCTTATGTATTTCATTTAATTTTCTCCAGAATGATTCATTCTTTATTTATAATTTCCACTCCTGGTTGAATAAATACATGTTGATCTCTTTTTACAAATAACAATGCTAAAGCTTCAATATTCTCTCTTAGTATCGATTTTACATGTTTTTCTGGCAAATCCAATAATGAGATGAAAATTGCCCCGATTTCTCGAGGACCTCTTAAGAATTCAACTTGCTTTTTAGAAGGATGTTGTCCTGTTCCAATAATATATTTATAAGAAAAAGGTTTTGCTTGTTTAAATAATTTATATAAATTACGCAAAATTCTCGTACGTTTGCTCCCGTAACTGGTGATAAGTTCGTTATAATGAATATCCAAATATATTCCATTTTGTTTTAATAATGATAAAATTCCTTTCGATAGATCCTTTAAATAAAGAAGAGAGGGTAGAGTAATCATATCAACTCTTCCGTCACGAGCTGCGACTTCAAGTATTTCTTTACTATTTGACTGAACGCCAATTACACATCTTCTTGAAACCCACTGATTCAATTCCTGTTTTAATGCTTGAATATTAGCTGGTTCTAAAGTAATCCGAGGAAATAATACTATTGGTGAAGAGTCTTTTTTATAGGCATTAAGACTTGATATTTCAATAGGAAATGATATTTCAGGGCGTTTTTTTGGAAAAAATTCAGAATCAATAAATTCTTTATATTGTTTTGAATCAGAAACATTCACAAAAGCCCCCTGATAACCGCATTTATATAGAAATTGCAAATTTTTCTGAAATTCTGAGAGATCAGCATTCCATGGAATAAAACTATTTATAAACATGACTGCACATCGTGTTATTTTTTTACACATCAAGAATTAGTTATCAAGAATTAGTTCATTTTCCCGTAAATATTTTTTAATATATTGGGAATTAATAGGAACTTTTGGATTTTTATTATAAAAATATATAATGATCTGAAATACATCAGAATGATTTACTAAAGAAAATTGACCTATAATCGCTTGTTGTTTATCAAATCGTAAAAATAACTTAAATTTTGGATCTAAACGCCGATCTAATTCATAATTTAATTGATGTTTGCTTTGATCAGTCATTTTTTCTTTTAAGAAGGATAGAAATTGTTTAATTAATTTTTGAGTTGAAAATTGAATAACAAGAGGGAATATTTTTTGTCCGTGAGTCCCTTGACAGTGATCTATCTCAATATTAGCTTGAATATCCTTATTTTCAAAGTTATCTTGAAATATCGACATAATTTTCTCTAAAGATTCAGTAGCATGAATGAAAGTTTTTATTTCTATCAATCGGATTTTGAAATTGGGTTGATTTTGAAATTTTGTATTATCTAATGATTCAGTCATTTAAAGAATTACCCTCCTATGATAGATTAACCTTATTTTGACAATTTATATAGTGGAAAGAAGAAAAAAGAAAAGTAGAAGAGATAAGGGAATAAAAGAGATAAGAAATCAGTGTAGATTCCGATTTGCTCTAAGAGATGGTCGGATTTTTTCTGTCCCTTTCCCTTTACGATGTAATCCTCGGGATTTCTTTCCTGCTGAAGTTAAACCCCGATAAACACGAGAATGATTGTTAGATTGCCCAATCCAATTAATTTTAGGATCATTTTTAATTACAGGATGATTAGGATCAACCAAAATGACTTCAAAGAAGTGGCTTCTTCCATCAGATCCTATTTTATAGGAGTTTAGAACTTCTAAGTTTGTAAATTTTTTTGCAGTTCTCTCTTCTGCTATCCATTTTAAGGATTTTTTAGGTGTAATTCGGCGAACTCCTAAATTCGCAGGTTTACGTCCCATTTTTGGCCGAATTTTGTGTAAGGTCCCACGACGCACTTTGGTGACAGCTACCACATAACCTTGTTTGGCACGATATCCCAATGAGCGAGCACGAGCAACATTAGTTGGATGTTCTAAACGTATAGTAGTGGGGCCTCGTCGAAGTTTTATCATTCGTTTCCAATATTCGGATTGATAAGATTCTTCATGTTGCTTAAAAGTTTGTGAAACATAACTATATCCGGATTTGACCATAATACATTTCGACTCGAACTTGCTAATATGTGGTAAAAATCGACAAATATTAATAATTTTACGATTCTTGTGTGAACTTCAATTAGTCAAAAAATTTAATAGGATTCATTTTCCACTCAAAATGAAAAGCAAGAATCAAAAAAGTGCCATTCTTCTTCTATTATAAATCAGGAACGTTCTTTGATAATTTTACAGGTTTTGTGGTATCTGGTGCTTTTCCATCACCAATTGCTTGATAAATTGCTGTTCTGCGCGCTAGTTCAGAAAAAACTTGATAAACATTCATCGCATTTTCATAAAGAGCAATTGTTTCATATACAATAGGGTTCCACATATGTAAAGGATGAGAAGGGGGATAAAATAGATTTTCTTGAATTAATATCTCTTCTACTTCTTTTTTCTTCATTGTATTAGGTAAATCTTGTTTATTGACCATTACAAGAAGAGGTATTTCAGAGATCAGTTTTCCATTAGCGACGTTCTTTAACTCCTTTAAAGCATCAATGTTATCATTTAATCGGTTTCGTTGTGCATCAAAAATTAATATTACTCCATCTGTTCCAGTAAAAATTTTTTTCCGTAATGGACTGAATCGTGCTTGTCCTGCGGTTGTATAGACATGGTAAAAAATCTGGTTTTCTTTTTTTGATTGAAAGATTCCTCTATCAAAATAAAGTGTTGATCCACTGGCCATCGCTATTTTTGTTAAAGTACCTGTTGGTTCAACCATATCATTGTATTTTTCTTTACATAATTTATAAAGACTGTCAACAGCTGTAGTTTTACCACTTCCAGCACAACCCCAATAAAGTAATTTGACAAAAACTTCCCCGCTTTTATTTAGCCGAACCATTTATATTAAACCCCAGTGAAAGAAATCTAAGTTTTTGCAAAGATAAGAATAATTAACTAATAATTAACGATCTTTAAAGATTTATCTCTCATTTTTATAATTAGTTAACCTTAATAATCATATTTTTTTTTAACCTATAAACTTTTTAGATCAAATAAACAAATCGAAGGAAAACTTATGAATCTAAATCAAGAAAAAAAAGGGTTCTGTATTCAATGTGGAGTAAAAATTCAATGGAATCCAAAAAATCCCTATTGTGCTATATGTGGTACCGCATGTAATGCTTGTAATCGATTTTCGGGAACTGATAATATTGCTATGTACTGTCATATGTGCGGTGAACCAGTATATGTTGAAGAAAAGAATCCTATTTGTGACGAATGTCAAAAAGAATTAACCAATTAATCTTTTTCCATTCATATAAGGTACTAATACATCAGGAATTTTGATAGTACCATCTTCTTGTTGATAATTCTCTAAAATGCAACAAATTGTTCGTTCAGTGGCAATAGCTGTGCTATTCAAAGTATGGAGAGATCTATAACTCTCTTTATCTCCTAATACTCCACATCGAATATTTAATTTACGCGCTTGAAAATCTGTACAATTTGAGCAACTTACTAATTCTCGAAATGCTTGACTGGCAGGAAAATAGGCTTCTAAATCGTACTTCTTCGCAGCATTATCATTTAATTCTCCACTTGCAATATTTACAATTCGATAAGGAATCTTCAATTTTTGATATATTTCTTCCGCATTTGCAATCAGTTCATCTAGTAATTTCTTGGATTCTTCAGGTATAGAATAAATAAATTGTTCTATCTTTTCAAACTGGTGCACCCGGAATATCCCTAAAGTATCCTTTCCATGTGATCCTGCTTCTCGGCGGAAGCAAGTTGATATCCCACAATACTTTAGAGGTAAGCTACGTTCATCTAAAACTTCTCCACGATGTAATGCAGCAAGAGTCTGCTCACTTGTAGCAATTAAATATAGATCTTCACCTTCAATCTTATATAATTGTTCATCAAAATCATGCAATTCAGCAGCTTCAGCCATAATCTCACGTTTCATCATGAAAGGAGTCCAAAATGGAGTATAACCCTTTTCAATTAAAATATCAAGCGCAAATCTAAGTAGTGCAAGATTTAATAAAACTAAATCACCCTTTAAGTAATATGAGCGTGAACCAGACACAACTGAAGCTTTTTCTAATTCAACACCGTCAATTTTATTAACCAATTCTACATGATTCAATGGAACAAAAGAAAATTGGGGGATAACACCAAATCTACGTATAATTTCGTCTCCTTCTTCATTCTCCGCTATTGGAACATCATCCATTAAAATATTTCCTACTTTATATCGATATAAATCTCTTTGTTCTTGATATTCATTAACTAACGGTTCAAGCCTTGATATTTCATTTTTTATTTCAGACGAACGCTCTTTTAATTCTTGTAATTTCTCCGGGTTTGTTTTAATCACAACTTTAAATGATTTTGATATCTTATTACGTTCAGCACGCAGATCTTGTAATTTTTGCAATACATCGCGCCATTTTTTATCATATTCAATTACTTTTTCAACATTTTCAATTGATCGAAAACGTTTTTTTTCCGAATCGCGAATTATATCGGGATTTTCTCTGAAAAGTTTGATATCCAGCATTCTATTTTTTTCAACTCAAATTATGTAATTTTCGGATTCTTTTCAATTTTTTTTATCTTTTGAATCGAACCTATTTTAAAATTTCAGCGAGTACAAGACGATCGCTTAACACCTTGATAATTCTCACATTTTGAAAGCTGCCAATATATTTTGATCCATTGACAACTGAAACTTTTGGACCCCCTTCTAAAATCCATCCCATTGCATCAGATGGGTATTGTTGATTAATTTCTGTGAGATAAACTCTAAATTCTTCACCAATTATTTGCAATTTCTTAGATTTATTAAAACTGATTACCAATCGCTTAATTTGCTTATATATGCTCTGAATCTCTTTAGTTGGGGGTGTTATTTTCTCTGAAATTTTCCAAAATGGAGATCCAGGTAATTCTTGATATTTATATAATGTTATTTTATCTATATTCAGAATCATGAAATCCTTAATTAATTTTAAGGTTTCTCTTGCAAATTTCGGAGTATCACCAGGAAGAGAATGAATAAAATACACATGCACTCGAATACCTTTAGCTAAAGCTTTCTTAACAGCGCTAACTATTTTTTTAGGGTCACTTGGTCTTCCAAGAATATTAGCAAAATTACTGGAACCAGTTTCACAACCTATGGAGAATATTGGAGATGGTATTTTACTTAAAATAGTCAATGCACGTTCGGTACAAAGACTGGCTTTTACATTTTCATAAAAGATTTGAACTTCATGGTTCTTAATTTTTGGATTTTTTAATAGACCATTAATCAAAGTTTCCAAAGCACGGTAATTTGGTTCAGGATGGTTCGGATTGATTAGGGGTTCTTCAACTACACGATCCCTATAAAAATCTAAAATATCAGGCCCTCCAAGAACAATTCGTTTTGCTCCTATCTTGATTAAGTAATTTACTTCTTCTATAATTTTTTTAATATTGCGGGAAACAACCCATCCAAATTGATTTATGGTGGAGCAGAACCCGCATCCAGGAGGAATTCCCACTGGACAATTTAATATTGTTGAGAAGGAAAAATTTCGACAGATTTGGCAATTTGAATCACTACATTGATTTCCATTAAACAACTTTAAAGATGTCCGACGAAAATTTGAACATCCTCGCAAACATTCAACATAAATTCGTGAAAATGCATAATCCGGATAATTAATAATTTTTTCAGGAAATCCTGTTCCATTCTTAAACCACTGCAAAATTTCTTTTCGAATTTCTTTGGATTTCATTGTATTTAAGATTACCCGCTGATTTTTTGGATTAAAATAGGTGATTCCAAGAATTTCAGTCAGTAAATCAATTTTCCAGGATTTTTTGATTGATGTCTGATTTTGATTATCCTGTTGTGTGTTTATAAGCGATTTTGTTAGGGTTTCTATATTCTGTGAAAAGATTGAATGGAGTGCTAATTCTGCTTGCCCAATTATTGCAAAATCTACCGATATTTGCTTTAGTATATATTCATCACATGTTATAGGTCCACCCAAAAAAGAGAGTCTATTTTCAGATTGGGGATGTACTTTTTTCCATTTGGTTAATATTTTTTTTACAACTGGAATATCCATTGTCATGGCTGAAAAACCAATAATTGGATATTTCTCCAAAAAATGAGAATTTTCTTGAAAAATATAATCACTTCTGACAAGATTGCACTGTACCATCTTTTTACTGATCATTTCAATAAATCCAGAGACATATCGCGGACCTGATCCAATAAAATCACGTGTAAATTCTCGCTTACCTCTCCCAGCAGTTAAGCAATCAATAATTAAAACTCGAATCCCCATAGATATACATAATAAAATACGAACGTATAAAGAATTTTTTTTAAAGAGATAGATATTTTTACTTAGGAGAAAATTTAATGGTTTCAAGTATTACAATTAAAACTGATATTATAATTACTTTTTTCGCATTAGCTTATGTTGCAGTAACTATTTTGATCCCAAAAATGCTTAAAGAAAGAAAAATCATCTCAAAATACACAGCAAGAAAGCTAATTCATAGTTTCTCTGGATTAGCTATTTTTATCGCTCCTTATTTAAAATATCCAATTATTGCAACCTTTATCGCACTTCTGATGACACTTTTAACTAGAGAAAGTAAGGAAAAAAGCAAAACTAAGCCACTCCGAGAACTTTTTGAGGCTATAAGTGAAGCAGAAGAATTAAATGTAGGCTATCTTCAAGGACCTTTTGCTTATTGTTTATCCATTACAATATTGATGTTTATTTTTGCATTATTTCCATCCAAATATTACTTTCCAATCGCTTCTATCTTAATAATGATGTTTGCGGACACTTCTGCATCCTTTTTTGGTAAAAAATATGGAAAACACCATATTAATATTCCATGGGTTGGAAATAAGCGAACTTTAGAAGGAAGTTTAGCATTTTTCCTAGTCGCTTTAGGTTTTTCGTTTTTTTCCTTCTTCTTTTTTGGCCAATGGCTTCTTGGAAATTCAGATTTATTACACTTTGACGAAATTGTGATATATAGTATATCATTAAGTATTATATCTACCTTATTGGAACTAATTAGCCCCTCAAAATTTGATGATTTAATCATTCCCTTAGGAGCAACCCTTCTTATTAGCTTTCTCTCTGTTTTACTCGAATTTTGGTAAGTTATATTAATATACTTGTCTGTTTTTGCATTATTTCGATTTATTTTAATAAATTTTTTATTTTTCGATGACTTAGACTTCCTTAATTATATAGTATAGTATATAGAAAATCAGTAATTATCATAAATAATCATTTAGAGATGATGTGAATGAGTAGTGAAGCAGATTCAGCTCCAAGAAAACAAAAATTTGTATTTAACTGCACCAGATGTGGAACTTGCTGTGCAAAAAGAGGTCCAATTCCTTTAGTTATGAGTGATTTAATAATGTGGGCAAAAAATAACGTTGTTGCAAATATGATGCCCTATTTAAAATTCCTTAAAACACCACAAGGAACAGTAGACTTAGTTTTAGCTCGTAAAGATCAAGATCCATACGCTTTTCTCCAGCAAGACAAGAAAGATAAAAAGAAGAAAAAAGAAGAAGATCTTTCCTGTCCATTATTTAATAAGGAAAAGAAAGAATGTTTAATATATTCAAATCGCCCATTGAGTTGTAGAACCTATCCATTAGAATATGATGGAAGCAAATTTATGGTTGTTAATGCTGATGAATGTCCTGGAATTGGAAATGGAGAAATGACTAAAGAAGCAAAGTTGGAAATGCGAGACTTGGCAAAAAGAATGAATAAGGAATTGACAGAAATGAGAATAGCAATGCCAATTTTATCACAAGCATTTCAACCATTCATTTTACAAGAATTGATGGAAGCTCAGCAAAAATTTATGGAAGAGTTAGAAAAAATGCCACCAGAAGAACGGGAACGAATTGAAAAAGAAATGATGAGGCAGCAAATGAAAAAATAATTTCTAATTTTATCTATTTCTTATGAATCAATCAATTATCTATCATTCAATGACAATTTTTTATTAATTATTTGTTTGTTAATCACTTACTTTTTTATTATTTTCCATGCTGCTTTTCTTAACCGATTCATCACTGCTAATCCTGAATACTGCTCTGAAATTCCCTCAACAACAATATACTTGACTTTTTTTGAATCTAACATTCGTAAAGCCCAAAAAATTTTTTGAGCTACGTTGGCATAGATTTCTTTTTCAATTACAATGGTTTTTAATGCTTTTTTAGTCAAATCAACGAAATTATATCCCAATTTTTCTAAATATAGAGCTTCAAGAACTATTTCAGGATTTGTATGAATATAGCCAATTTCACTCATATTTTGAGCAAAAGAATTTAGTATTTCAAAGATAACTGATTGCATATTTTGTTGATTTTGTTCAATTAGAATTACACGAGCACTAGGTGAATAATGTCTGTATTTTAAACCTGGAGTACTTGGATGTTTTTCTAAATCTTTATTTTTATAATGCTTATCATATATTTTCAAATCAGGAATAAATTTTCGCAATTCTTCATAATCTAGTCCACCTGGTCGAAGGATTAGTGGAGGAATACTATTTACATTAATTACGGTGGATTCTACTCCAACTTGACATTGACCTCCATCGATAATCAAAGGAATTTTTCCATCAAAATCATCTTTAACGTGAGAAGGTGAAGTAGGACTTGGTTTACCTGAAATATTTGCGCTAGGAGCTGCCAAAGGAAGACCAGATAAATGAATTAAACGTTGAGCAATCCGATTTGATGGCATCCGAATAGCTACTGTTGGAAGTCCTGCAGTAACACAATCAGGAATTTTGGAATTTTTTTGGAAAAGAATTGTTAATGGACCTGGCCAAAATTCTTCACATAAAGACCTAACATTCTTTGGAACTTCTAAAACGATTGACTCCAACATTTCCATTGAATCTATATGAACAATAAGGGGATTATCTAAAGGACGACCTTTAGCTCTAAAAATTTTTTTTATAGCTTTTTCTGAAAAAGCAGATGCCCCTAATCCATATACAGTTTCTGTGGGAAATGCAACAATTCCTTCATTCTGAAGTATAATCACTGCTTCACGTAAATCATGATTATTTATTTTTTCAGGATCAATTTTAATAACTTTTGTGATGAATGAAGGATTGCACATTATCAAATTCCATAAGTATTAATGAAAAAAAACTTTTCACTCTTTTCTTAATACCAAAATTAGAAAAATTATTCAGAAGTTAATGGAGTGAATAATTTAAGATTTAACATAATAGAAAGCATCCAGACTACATAAAATATAAGAAAACTGATGAATAATCTAGCAATAAATGCTGATGTTTTCAATTCTGAATTAATTTTTTGAAAAAATGTCCAGAAGAAGCTAAAAACTCCTAAAAATATCAATCCCCAAATTAAAAGTATAATATAATAGTCAATATTTTGAATAAAATCAAGTAAGAACTGCGAGAATTTTCTAAAAATAACATTTAGTATTATTATTAAATAATTTGAATGTTTTAACATCGCTATTTTATTTAAAAAATATTAATAAAGTGCGAAGGAACTAGTGTTGCTAATTAGCAACTGAAATTAATTATATTTCAGCTAAAAGTTGATCAAGTTTTTGGCTATCTCTTGTTCGTAGCTGTTCAACTTTTGAATAAATTTTATCTATTGCTTCAATATCTTCAACAGATCTAACTCTTTGCCACACATCCATAATTTTATTAAGTTCAGGATAATTGGGTAAATAATTATCAATATAAACAATTTTTTCCTGAATACTTTTTTCAAGTTTATCGGCTGCCCGTTTTCTTACACTGATTATTTTATCCCATTTACCGTCATCATGTAATTCCTTTTCGTGTTTTTCTAAATACTCATCTACCATTTTCTCAATTAATACAGATTTGCGATTTGATCTTACTTTATCAGGTGAATCATCAGCCAAAATGTCTAAAATCTCTGCATATTTAGTAGTTAATGTAATCCAAATCTTCTGAGTATCTTTTTCCATTTGTGAAGATTGGGATTTAGATTTTTGTGCAGAGGGCATTTTTATTCATTTCCTGTAAGATCATATTTATTAATCCGATAATAATCGAATTAAATCATGTCAATCCGATAATAACCGACATATTTATATATGCAATACACCTATATAAATATAATGAATGAGTTGCTTATTAGTAGCTTATTGTTGCTAACAAGATACATCTCAAAAATATCGATGTTCTTATACATATCTTTGAGATAATACTCATGAATGACAATGATAAAAAAGAGTGTGTTGATGATGGTAGATTTATCAAAATTTGAAGATGGAATGATTTTTAGTCCACTACAAAAAGAATTAATTGAAGTTTTGGAAAAAAATGGTCCAATGACCCGAGCCGAACTAGTAAAGCGAGTAAGATCTCCCAGAACAACTGTATATGATAATTTGATGCGATTAAATAATTATAATTTAATTAAGAAATTTTCCCGCCCAACCAATTCTCGTGGAAGACCTTTGGTTTTTTTTAAATTAACAGAAGAATAATTTGTTTTTTTTTATCTTTATTTCCCTTTAAAAAATATTATGTAAATCAGACAGAGATGTGATCAATGGGCTATATGGACTCCTTTCCTGAAAAATTCGATTATAAAAAAGAAATCGACAAATGTCAAAAAATTTTAAAAAAATCTCCTATTAATACCAGCAGCATATACTTAAAGCAGGATCCGTATGCCCGTATGGAAAACTACAATAATTTAAGACAAACCTATATAAAAAAAATAATGCAAAGAGAAATCATATTTTCAATTAAAAAATCACATAAATCATAACTACAAATTAAAAGATATAATTGAGTGTTTTTTAAAATACAAATGTTAAGAAACCCTCAATTAGCAATTTACTTTTTCTGAAATTACATTTGGAAGGGTTTGATTTCCAGTGGAATATAAAATTTTTATATTTCATTTAACATATTATGCGTAGATAATTAATAATATTTAAAAATAATGAAGTAAGCTATTAATGGGGCTTTAATTTTATTAATTAATATTTATTATAATAAATATATTTTATATTTTACAATTTCCAATGGAAATACAACCCTTTTTCTCTTTGTTAGAAATTGATTTTAATTAATGAAAATTTTTAATAAAGATAACAGCAAATAACTTGTGAATAGATGAATATGATTAATAATATTAGAAAAAGCAAAAGAATTAACAACGAAAATGAATGAATTTTTAGTTTAGGATGATTTTATAAAGCTTAGAGCTTTTTCTGTCAAAAAATAATTTTTTCTAGATTTTGAGATTGAACACTGAGAGATAGAATTAAATGGGCAACCTTTACAACCATTTTGACAGATATTCATGGTTATAGAATTTTCCATTGAATCCTTTTTATATATTTTTTCTTTAATAAAACCTTGAATAAAAAGAAAATCAATCAATTTTTGAGCATTTTCAAACTTTATTTTTAATTCATGCTGCAAGATTTCAGGTGATAAAATACCATATTTTTGAATAATTATGAGAGCAGCAGTTTGATATTCCTTCTTGAAAAATTGGGCCATTTTTAAAATATCCTTTTTTAGAATGATCAAAATTAAAAAATAGAGCGACTAAGATTTCAAATACTTTTTTATTTCTGAGAATTTTTCAATATCTTTTTGCATATGCATTTTCTTAGCTGAATTGATTCTTTTATTCAAGAGTTTATTAAGTTCAATTTCAATTTTTTTTTGATTTTCTTGGTCTTGATTTTGTAAACTTGATAAGGATTCTTGTAATTCTCTAATCTTCAAAAAATCTTTTTCTCGCTCGGCTATATAGCGTTTTTTATTAGTTTTTTTCAATAATATAGTAGCTTCAGAAATATTTTCCCGTTTTTTCATTTTTTTTGATATGTTTATAAGTTGAGATGATTTTTTCTGAATGATTTTTAAATAATCAATTGCTTTTTCAAATTTTTTATCATCGATTAATCCATTAACTTTTTCCTGTAATTGAATAATATTTTTCCTTAATTTTGCATAATTTGTCGATTTATATTCCAGAAGTTCTTCAACTTCCATAAGATCTTGTAACTTACTTTTTTCCATCTTATATACTAAATAGTATCGATATACTAATAATGAAAGTGCAAACATGGAAATTAAATTAAAAATAAAGAGAGAAACACTTTCATATAAAATTCGCCAGGTTGAAATAAAAAGAATAGCAACACCAATATCGATTAAAATAAAAAATCCAAATTGTTTAAAGCTGGGAAGTATACCTTTGACCTTTTTGTCAAATAAAATCATAATTTCTTTAGGAAAAAGAAGAATTAATCCCACAGAAAAAAGAATTCCAATTTGATAGATGATTATAGTTGAAACAATAAAAATTCCATTTGCTATATGAATTATAAGCGAATTTAGTAAAAAAAGTATTAAAGTAATCGAAGGAACACTTATCAAAATTTTAAATTGACGATTATAATCAGGATCATCATAGATTTTTTCTTTACTCTTTTTTATCAAATCAATTAAAGATATTATTATAGCGTAAACTAAAAGAAAAATAAAATTAAAACCCCAAAAAATTGCGATTAAATTTTCAATATTTTTTTTTTTCATTTTAAGCCACTTGATAAATAAATAAAAGAATAAACACTAATTAAAATCACCCAAAGAAATAAAGCAAGAACTTATAAGTACTTGAAATATCAAACATTATTATATACAAGAAATAGCCAGATGGATTTTTTAGTATGAGTTTAACTACTTCAGATGAAATTCAAAAACAACTTACTGTTGTGTTTGGATATAAAGGTTATCACCAAATCGAAATAGGAGAAATTCGAGGCATTGGTAAATTATCAAAACATCACTCTCAACACTTAATAAAAGAGATTTTGGAGTATTTAAGTGGATTTACAGGAATGTTAAGGGATTTTGCCGGATGTGAATTGTATTCATTAGAATTTGAACTACTATCTCATCATAAATATTTTGAAACAAGAATAATGCCAAATTCAATGCTTTTTATTCCTGGAATTTATAAGGATTCAGTTTCATTTTTGTTACTTTTAGCTCCACAATTAGCTTTAATGGATAATAAAAAGCCAAAAGAAAGTATAAATCATATTAATGAATTATTATATGAGATTGAAGGAGCTATTGATATTCCAGAATTAAATAAAGAACAACGCGCTCTTATTTTACAAAAATTTGCAACCAGATTTACTTCCAAACTTCAAGCTGAAGTAATTGAAACAAAATGGAATCGAAAGATGGTTGGATTACGTGAAGAAGATCGAAATATTTCATATATTAATATGAATTTAGAATATTTTAAAAACTGGAAAGATAGAATTATAGAAATACGTAATCCAAGATTTGGATATCCTCGTCTTCGATTAAGTGAAAATGAGAGATTTGAATTTTCAAAATATGAAATCCATCCAAGTATTGCTTATATAATTGCTCAACATTTTTTTAAACTTGGTGCAAATCTATTAAAAATTGCAAATACAGGAACAACAGATGACACACAAAAACAAATTATTACATTAATTCTTAATATTTTTTTAGAAAAGACTGAAATTAAGGGAAAATCCTTAGATTTTGATCAATTCATAAAATATTGGAGTAAATACTTGCAAGAAATTGAGCATTGGAAAGTGATTTTCAAAGAAAATTATCAAAAATATATTTATAAAAAAGCTTTTAAATCTTTAGATGAGATTAAAAAGGATTATGATAGAAAATTGCGATCTTTCAATGATTTATCTAGTATTGATGTTTTCCAAAATATAATGGGAAAAATAATTATTCATCACTTGAAAAACTATAGATACTCATCCATTACTTACGATAAAATTAGACCAATGGATTTGCAGGCACCTTTTCTATATATAGAAGAAAGTTTAAATCAAACACTAAAGAAAATCAGAAAAACTTATCGTCAGTATATTCAAATCTTTTATTTTGATGAGATGAAAAATAAATTAATGGAATTACTTGAAGAAAATCTTCATTCAATCAATAAAAAATCGACAATTCATTTAGGTAGGAAGATTTTAACTAATTTCAAAAAGTATCTTGAAACTCAACTTCAATTAAAAAATACTCAAATTACTGCTCGAAGTCAAGTTCATTTATTAATGGAATTTAAAAAGATTGTTAAAGACATGCTTGAACCTTTCATTAAAAGAAACACTATCAATATAGTTGATCTTCTTGAATTTTGCAAAAAGCAATTTGAAGCCAATGATAATTTCCAGACATATATTACAAAATTGGAACTATTTCCAAAAGAAATTGAATTTATGTGGGGTTTCATACTTCGTAATTCAACATTACAACAGTTTTTAAAGAAATTTCCTTCAGATTTAGAATTTACTCCAAAATCATTTGGAGATGAATTTATTAAATATCTTTTAGAGAATCGGATGGTTATTTTGAATCTTCATTGGCGTGAAGTGTTTTTTGTATATATTCGAGATTTTATTCAAAAGTATGAAGAAAATTATCAAATTGATAAACAAAACGAGGTAATTTGGCCTAAAAGCAAAATATTATCACTTTTTATGGATTATGTTAGTAATCGAGTTAAAAAAGATACTAGTTTAGATGGATTTATCGAACCTATGAAAAATTATCTCCATAAAATTGCAATGTCAAATATTCAACTCAAAGATTTGGTGGAAATATATTACACTTATATAGAAGGTTTAGAAATCATTAATGAATTCTCTGATTTTCTTCGTCAAATTGTATATATTTCATTAGAATCTTTTCAAAGGTTTCCTAATTCATATTCAGCAAAAAAATTAATTGGTCCAGTTCGTTCAAATGAAGAAATGCTTTCAGCTGTAATTCAAGACATGCGTGAAAGTTTTAAGATTGAAAAATCTTTTTATGGATTTGTTGTAGAAGAAGAGATGAAGTACTTCAGTTCAATTTTACCTTTTCCAAAATTATTAATCCTTAAATCCGCTGAACCTTTATTACCATCCAAAATTAAAATTGATCATATTTTGGAATTTCAAAATTTAAAAGATAAATTTGTTAAAGTATCTATTTCAACAAACTTTGATAAAATTACTCCTTTTCTTAGAGGTGAGAATCATGCCTGAACGTTCTGTAATTATTAAGCCCTCAACTGCAGAAGAAAGCACTCAGAAATATTTTCAAACAATTCAATTAATCTTGACCAGATTTAAGAGAGCTTCTAATCGAGAAGAAATTTATAAATTAACAACAAAAGAAAATACTCTTTCAAATTTATTAGTTGGTGCTTGTGCAATCCAATGCTATCATTATCTAGGAATTCGAACACAACCAAAAGAAAGCATGATTTCTCGAGAATTAAATGAAAATCTTCAAGAAATTCAGGAAAAAAAGGATCTTTTTGATGAAATAACACTTCTTTTTAACGATATGTTAACAAAAGAATTAGACATATTACTTAGCTTTAGTAATTTCGAACTTCAAATAATGGAAAACTTATTAGATCAAGCTGGAATGCAAGATTTCTTATTAGAAAAACATGGTCGGGAACACATTAAAGATTTTATCTATGAAACATTTCAGATTTATCCAGATATTATATGGCTCGATATTATTGGTAAGAATATTGGATATTTATCCTCAATTAAGGACTCTATTTCCCAAGCAGGAACAAAAATAAGGGCAACCTCTATCGATTTAGAACAAGAACTGGTTAGTGATGGAGGAAATGAGAAGTATATTGAGTTATCCACTATTCAAATTCTATTAAATCGATTAAAAGAGAATTTTAAATTTAAATCTTTAAAAGAAATTCATATTAATCCAGAAATTCTTGAAAGCTTAACTGATTCAATTTTACAATTTCAAAGTGCAAATGTTCCTAGAAATCGGAAAGCGTTAACACAATACCTTATTGGTATTAAATTTAGAATTGCGTTTTTTGAAAAATTGAAACTAGCTAATAATCAAAAAGTTAATTTCGAAAAACTAGAACAAACTCTGAAAGAGTGGATAATTCAGCAAATAAAAGAAAAAGCAGTGAATGACATTGGAAATTTTAAATTCTTTCTACAAAAAATCTTAGATTTTAACTCTAATCAAGTAAAATCATTCTTGAAGCGATATGGATTTGATGATCTTCAACTTTTTGGTGAAATTCAATCTATTGATTCAAAGAAGTTTTTACATGATATTATGCTTAACCAATTAACAAAAGAAGATTTTGTTCAATTTAATTTCTATCTTTCTAAGTTAGAGAAAGTTCAGCGCTATATTGATGAAATTTATACAAAAAATCAACTAAAGGGATCGAAGTTAATTGCTGAAATATTAAAAAATAATGATGAATTTGAAATTGAAATATTACATCAAGCATGTGATCTTGCAAAAGTAGATTACACTCAATTAAAATCTATATTTATGAAAAAACTAATTATTTCTTCATCTATTCAGCCTAAATATCCATTGAGTGGCGAGATTGAAAATTATATTTTTGTCTTTGATATAGATCGAATTAATAATATGATTGCAGAGGAGATTTTTTTTAATCTTTTCTCAGATATTTGCGTCCAAATAGCAAGAATTTATGAAAGTTATGTAAAAGTCAAAAAAGATAAAAGTGTTATACTTCTTGGGTTGAAAAGGATCTTTGATTCATCAGAAGAAGAAAATTGGGTTAGAATTAAAATTGAAGAATTAATAATACATAGACTTATCAAACGTCAACAAGAACTTGCATTTATTTTTGATATAGAAAATGATAGTTTTTTAATTAACGCTTTTATATATGCCCGTTTATTCGATTGTAATATCCAAGATGCAATCAAAATTTTTACTGATGAACCTGCATTATTTTTTTCTGATGTAGGAAAAATTAAATTTAAAAAAGAGAATTTTTCTCCACGCTCTTATGTTTTTGCTTATGAAATTTTAGAAAGATTCAAAACCTCCAGAATCGCAATTCGAAAAGAACGGATCGAAATTAAAAAAGTCGAAAAAGAGAAAGAACAAGCAAAACGAAAAAAGATAAGTGAAGAACAACAACTTAGTACATTTAATTGGATTGAGAAAAAAATTACCAGTGCTCTGATTTCAGTTAGTGCAATCACTGTGAATCCAACTTCTATTTATTGGACTGAAAAAGACAACCGTTTAGCGTTAGAAAGCTTATTAATCCATGCAAAATTAAGTCATCGAAGAATTTGTATGATATGTGGGAAGGATACTACTACAAATTCTTGCCAAGAACATTCAGATAGCAGTGAAAAAGCTACTCCTCTAGATCTAATAAGTCAATACTATTATTTTGCATTATCTAGAATCCAAGAGTTATGGTCTAAAATAAAAATACCAACATTTGAAGAAATTCACTCTAAAGTTAAAGAAATAATGGAGGAAGAAACAATTTCTCGGTTAAATCAGCCAATGACTCGAGATTTATCTACTCAAATTCTAGACGGTGAATTACGAAATGTAGGTCTTAGAATAGTTAAAAAGATTGGAAAACAATTGGATAAAGCAATTTACAAAAAATTCAAGGCAAATTTAAGAAAAAATCGGGGGTAATTCCTTTTTTCAATCAATGAGAGATTTCCTAAAAGAAAAGGAAAAGTATACTTTTCTAAATTTTTTGTTCAAGAAAATTTTTATTAAACGTTCCCTTGCAAAACTCGATAAGAATGGCTGATTCAAAAAAAAATATGTATATGATTAAGGGGATAATTGCTGGATTGCTTCTAATAATCGCTCCTATTATCGGAGTTTTCCTCAGAATTCAAGGTTCTAATGGTTATGTGATTGGCACTGTTGTTACAGTTATTAATCTTGTAGTCATTTTAGGAATTGGGTATTTTCTAAAAAATGACTTTATACCCAATGAAGAAGAAAATCAAGAAGAGATTGTTTCTGGTAAAAAAAAAAGTAAGAAAAAAGGTAATAAAGAAGAAACAGAGGCTTAATCTTAATCATATCTTAATTATTAATATTTTTCCTAATTTCTTTTAATACAGATAAAAAAAAATTTATTCGCACAAATACGATTAAAATTAATATGAACCCTGATAAAATATTAAATAAAATTCTTTTTTATCAAATCTTATTTATAGAACGATTTAACAATTTTTCTCCATTTTAAGGAAGGGTTTCCGTATTGTTCCAACATTGGATTAATGTCTTCAATTAAAATTTGTGGTGAATATAACCATGCTTCATCTTTATTAAATGATAAACATAATATTTTTGGTAATTCTAAATTCTTTTGCAATATTAGAGCATAAACTGCCACTTGAGGAAGCGATCGAAGAAAATATCCTTCTGGCTTGTAATCTGCTACTATAAAGCACTGTGTTGAAGAATCCCAGAGCAGAAGATCGATATGCCCTGTCAAGGAATACACAAAGTTGCATGAAAATGGTTCATTCTCACTATTTTTAACAAGGAATTGTTCTAACGAAGATTTTTTTCGAGTCCAAACAGGAACTTCAACTGAAAGGGCGCCATCATGCTGAAGAAGTATTGAAGAAAGAACTTCATCATGTGATGGTTTATAATCGTTATATCCTTGTTCCCAATAAGATACAAATGTTTTTTCAGTGATTTCCAATATTGAATTTAAAAATGCAGAATTTTGTTCAGTAAGTTTATTTATACTTTGATTATTACTTTTTCTAACTATTGGAAAAATCCTACTATTTTCTATTAAATATTGTGATATTTTTCTTTGAGCTCCTCGCTGTAAATTTTTCACTCGAAATTTAGAACATCGCAAAATAAAAGGATTATTGAAAAGATCAATGGGTACAACACCTTGTGCGATTATATTAAAGTAATTTGTAATTTTCATGCCAATATCTGGAGGCATTTGCTCTAAAACAAATTGCTTTTTTGCCCATTTAAATACATATTCCATTCCATTATGAATAAAACGTTTTTGTTTGAAATTTTGAGTGTTTTTGTATGTAAGTTTTCTATTTACCACTTTTTTCATCCGAAATCTTTTTTTTTACAATGAATAAACAAGATCCCGCCATTCCAATTGGGGATCACCATAACTTTTAATATATTCCATCACAACAGTTCGAATTATTTCAGGATTGTAGATCCATGCTTTCTCTCTACTAAACGACACACATTTAACTTTTGGATAATTCAATATTTGTTTCATAACCAAGCCGTAAATTGCCACTTGTGGAAGAGATCTCAAGAATTTTTCTTCGGGCTTATAATCTGCAACAATAAGAGATTGATCCTTTTCATCAAATAACAATAAGTCAATATGACCTGTAAATTCTTCAGAAGCAATACAATTATAAGGAGATGAACGAATCCTATGACTTTTTAAGCTATGAAAAGTAGCAGTCCAGACTGGAACTTCTGAAGCTAACGCCTGATGATGTAACTCCAAAATTTTCTGAAGAATAGGTTCATGACCTGGATTCTTATCATGCAATTGGCAATTGATTTCATACCAAATTTTGGCCATTTTTGGTAAAACTTCAATAGCTTCTGCTTTAGATGCGTGAATGTCATTTATCCTAATTAAGCTTACATGTTTTTGACTTATTAAAGCTAAACTGATTTTTTTCTGAGCATCTTTAACTAAATTTCTTATTCTAAATGATGAACAACGAAGCCCATATCGATTATTAAAAAGATTATTAGGAAATTCAGATGATTGAGTAAATCGTATATATTGAAGTAATTTACGGCCAAAATTGTGATAAATAACAGGATGGTGGAATCGGGGTTCTGCCCATGACAATTTATATTCTAATCCTTGGTGATAAAAAAAAGCATTTTGTACATTAATCAACTCAGTTCAAGTAATAAAGGAATATGGTTTTTAAAAAATCAACTCGTTAAAGGGTTAATGGCAAAGTTAAATCTTCAAATAATCAAGTTATTTTTTAAAAAAAGTGGAATATAATAGAATAAAAATTGTGGTATTTAATAAGATAGAGAAAAAAAGGCAGAATAAAAAAAATTATTCTGCAGCGCTAATATCGGCAGCAGTGACGCGCTTGCGTTTATCTATTTTAACCAATTTAATAGCAGCTTTGGTTTTATTTTGAGCAGCTTTGGTTAAAACATCAATTAACAATTCTAGTGCATCTTCCGCAACTAAAGATGCGCCTTCATCTTTCATTAAACGTCGAATAGGTGCCTTCGCGATATAGGATTTGCGATTAGCTGGTTTCTTTTTCTTTGGAGCTGGTTTCTTTGATTTTTTCTTAGCCATAATAATCACGTCAAAAACTCTATATCCTCCGCGGATATATTGTAATAATAACTTTATCCTTATTTAAATGTTTTGGATAAATCCTACAATTTGGGTAATTTATTCTGCCGAATTCATGCTATCATAAATTTTTTTCCCACAAAAAATAAATGAAGGTCATCAAGAAAAAAATCTTTGCTCTCCTCTCTTCAAATATTTTTCAGTTAAATAAAGATAGTTAAAATTCGATACTGGATTTTTTCCCACAATTTTAGTAAAGATATTTTGTCGGGATCACATTTTCATCTTGTTTTTTCTCTAATTTGAAGAATAGATAAAAATTTTGGAATATTTTGTTAGAATATTTCTAATAATCTTCTTATTAAACTGCTTTTACTGAGAAAAATCAATGAAAAAATTTTGAGGAAAAAATTTCAATAAAAAAGTATAAACAAAAAAAGCAGACAAGTTAGAAAAAGTTGTAGTGAAAATCCTGGAAAATTACATAATTTTATTTTCATCAATATGTGGAAAATCTTCCATAGCTTTTTGGATATCCATATCAGGGTATTCATAATCTATCATTTTACCTTCATGATATATTTGATATGCGTGTGTATCAAAATATCCATGCCCAGAGAAATTAAATAATATCGTACATTTCTGATGATTTTCTTGAGCTTCAAGAGCTTTATCAATTACTGCAGCAATTACATGATTAGTCTCTACTGCAGGTAGTATTCCCTCTGTTTTTGCCATTAAAATTCCTGCTTCAATAGTTTTAGTTTGATGGACCATAACTGATTTCATTTTATTATGATTTTTTAGCATTGAAACCAAAGGGGCAGCACCATGATAGCGAAGTCCACCAGCATGAACTGTTGGTGGAATAAAATTTGCACCAAGGGAGTACATTTTAATGATAGGGGCCATTTTTGCTGAATCTCCGTAATCCCAAGTATATCTTCCTTTTGTCAATGATGGACAAGCACAAGGTTCTACTCCAATAAATTCAAGTTCGTCTCGTTCACCAGTGAGCTTTTCTTTAAAGAAAGGAAAGCTTAATCCTGCAAAATTACTTCCACCTCCAATCGATCCCATTATAACAGATGGGTGTTCCCCAATCTTTTCCATTTGCAGCTGAGCTTCCAAACCAATTACTGTTTGATGCAGTAACACGAAATCTAAAACAGATCCTAAAGAATATTTATAACCAGGATTTGTCATTGCCATTTCAACTGCTTCTGCTATTGCAATTCCAAGACTACCAGGATGGTTTGGATTTTTTTGATAGAATTTTTGACCTGTTTTAGTAATATTTGATGGAGAAGGATGCAATTCTGCACCAAAATTCTGCATCATTACTCGTCGTCCTGGTTTATCATTATATGAAGCACGAACTTGAAATACTTTTGTTTCTAACCCCATCATGGAATTTGCCATTGACAATGCGGATCCCCATTGACCTGCTCCAGTTTCGGTAGTAAAGCCTTTAATTCCTTCTTGTTTCCCATAATATGACTGAGCTATTGCAGTATTCGTTTTATGAGACCCTGTAGGGCTTACAAATTCACATTTAAAGAAAATTTTGATGCGATCACTGTCTACCCCAATTGCCTTTTCTAATTGAAAAGCTCTTTGAAGGGGTGTAGGGCGATTACAAAGTGCATATAACTCTCGAATTTTTCGAGGAATTGGAACAAATTCTTCTTGTGATCCTGCTTGTTTTACACATTCTATAGGAAATAATTGACTCAATATTTCGAATGTTGCAGGTGTATTGTCAGCTAATACTGCTGGGTAAGGCTTTTCAGGAAGATATGGTACAATATTAAACCATGCTTTGGGAATTTGGTTGTTGTCAAGTAAGACTCGATTATTAAGTTCAGAAACAGATTCCAGAGTAATTGGTTCTTCTAAACTTTGTTTTCGCTCAGCTTTTTTAAATAACATTATTTCTTTCACCTTTTAAATATATTTTATCTTAATACTTTTTCTCAATTAAGATATTCATGATTTGCTTCATCAAGTAAATCGAATTATATTCCAAATTTAGCATTATGCACTTCATAGTTCATCTAAATAAAACCTAAGAAAAATTATCAAGAAAAAGCATCAAAGTCGAGACACCAAGTAACCTTTTATCCATTAATACAATCAAATAATTCCTGCTTTTATAACGATTTTGCAAGAATATTTTCTAATTTTAAATTAAATTTATAGAAAATTTTGACAGATTTTAAAATATTAATGAATAATACCAAACAAAACCAGGCGCTCTAAGATAGCTTTTACTTTAATAATTAATCCTAAGCTCTCTTAGAGCGAATGCCAAGCCATGAATTTGCACCATAGAAAGAACAATGACACTTTTGATTTATACATAAATCTCTGGTATTCTCTCATAGTTCTCATCTATAGCAAATTTACTTGATAGGATATTAATGGATTATTTCATTTTTAAGGTTTTGGTGAAATTTTGAATAAAGAATATCGTATATAGAGTAGAGCAAAAAAATAGAAAATCAATTTGTATTTAGATTAATATCAAAATTAATCTACACAAGTAAAAATATGAAAAATAATAAAAAGGTATGAAAAAATAAGAAATTGGAAAAAATAAGAAATTGTATAATCGGTTAAATTAACTTGGATTATTCAATTTTTAAATCTTCATTCATGATTTGATAACCAGAAGCCCGAACTATTGCAGATTTTAAGAATTGATACCCAATATTGACTGTAGATCCATCACCACCTATATGGATGACATATGGGACTTCATTCTTAATTCCTTTATTATACATAATTCGATAGGCAGTTGAAATTGCATCTGCTACTGTAGCCCCTGATTCAAAGAGTTGATGCATCCATGAAACATTCCAGCTGGTTACATCATCTTTACTTGTTGAAACTTCCACACAGCAAGTATTATTTACATAAATAATATTCTCTTTTGCAATCATGTATGCTGCTGAGGTTAATTGATTCAGCATAAACCCTGCTCCACAACCACCGCATAATCCGTGTCCTGGATTAATATGTTTTTGAGGTGGAATTTTGGAATGGATTACTGAATAACGAATTTTTCTATCATCTGTTCCAAATTGGCGAAGTAAATTATTTAGATTAGCATTACGGGCTTTAATTTGTCCAAACAATTCGTCTATGTTCTTCTCCAAAAATTCAGGTTTCAATAAATGGCGGAATTTGCCTTGAGATTTCAGCAACTCTAACAATTTTTCATCATCAGTTCCAATAAAATCTACTTCATTTTCAGGTTTTGCCATTCCAGGTACAGTTGTATAGTAATATGTTGGTTGTCCATTCTTAACTTTAACAGTTATTAGTGGCCAATATCCAGATTCAACCGCAATTTTAGCAATACGATTAGTGTCTCCACCATCATGACGCCAACCCCTAGGACATGGCGCATATACTTGAATAAACCCTCCACCTGGAGTTTTCATAGCATCCATTACTTTTCCTATAAAATCTAATGGATAAGCGACACTTGCTGTGGCAAAGTATGCACTTTTATGACCTAATAAGGTGAATCCTGGAAGATAATCTTCTTTAATTCCAATTTTTCCTTTAATTTTTTCTCCACCTGGTCCTGTTGTAGTTGATGCACCAAAAGGAGTTGTTCCACTTTCTTGAATCCCTGTATTCATGAATGCTTCGTTATCGTATCCGATATATAATACCGTATTTCGCTCTGTCCGAGCGAGTAATTCATCCATTTTAATTATCAAAGTCATAATAATCACCTCGAATTAAAACTTCGCCTCCCATAATTTCCCTTTGGATTCTCGTACTCCGAGATAATCATATAGCCGTCCTCGGTTATCATTCACATCTTTCATTTTCCTTGCTGCGTATTCAATTTCATCTTTGGTCACATCTCGTCCACCTAATCCAACAATGAAAGATCGAAGAATTACAGGTAAACCTACCAAAGAAGAGCTAATTGAAGAAGCTACAGGCGGTAATTGTCCAGAAAGATCATCATCTTTTTCTAAGATGAAAATTTTCTCGATATTATGCTCTTCTATAATTTTACGCAGTTGGTCTGCTGGGAATGGACGCCAAGCTCGAAGTTTTATTAATCCAATATCTTTATTGTTTTGCATCCAAGTAAGAATATTTCCTGCCATTGAACCCATGGTTATACAAACAGTCTTAGATGGATTATCAAGATTGTATGTTTCTATTAAATGATAAGCACGACCAGTTATTTTTTCAAATTCACGGAAAGCAGTTTCCATTTTATCCAATACAGTACGTTTTTCTAATTCTAAAGCAAGCCGCGCTTCCATGAAATAATCTGGTGTTATTATACTTCCCCATGTACCAGGTTGTTTGGTATTAATATGATGTCTTGGTTTTTTTGGTGTGTACTTTAATACATCTTCATCTGGGATTGCGAAGAATTTTTGTGCGCTATGGGAAATGATAAATCCATCATGCACAAATTGAGTCGGAAAGAGAGTCTCTTCAGCAATTCGACTGGCAATAATAGATGCATCATATGTTTCTTGTACATTTTCGGATACAATGCAATTCCATCCAAAACTTGATAAAAGAGTAAATTCCCATGAATTCCAAATTGATAAATTTGGAGAATTAAATGCACGAGCTGAAATCAACATAGTTAGTGGTACTCGCCAACCAGGTGCCATAGGAAGTGCTTCAGTCATAAGTAATAATCCTTGAGACGCTGTAGCCGTAAAGGTTCGAGCTCCTGCGGCGCAAGCGGCAGTACTATATGCACATGCAGCTAATTCAGATTCTACATTTACAAATGCTGCTTTTAATCTACCATGATTGACCACATCAGATAATCCTTCAACTGATTGAGTTTGTGGTGTGATAGGAAAAGCACAAATTACATCTGGATCGGTTTGTGTAACGCCCCCAGCAACAGCATAATTCCCAGTCATGGTTAATTCGACTGGTTCTTTTATTTCCCTAAAGAAAGGATTCATTGGTTGTACTGACATTTTTTTTTCACTCCTTAACATTTCATGACCATGGTTAAAGCTTTATGCTTTTCACCAGTTTCCTTATCCTTTTTACCAGGACAGACAGAAACACAATTACCACAGCCTTTACAGTGGAATTCATCAACACCTACGACTTGCCATTTCCCATCAACTTCTTCTCGAATGATGCAGAAATCTGGACAAACAAATACACAATTTCCACATTGAATACAGTATTCAGGATGATACTGGGCAACAGAGACTCCCCATGCTCCAGTGTTTACTCGTTTAGATCCTCCATCCACTTTATCTACATACCATACTCCTGCAAGGTCCCATTCTTTTACACCAATTAAATCTGGTTTTACATGGCTCCATTGTTTTTTATAATCTGTTTCGTATGAGATTTTGATATCTTCTTCTGCTGGGTAAATTATTGTTGCATCAGGAACGACTTTTATTGCATCCATATTTTTTTGGGCGATTTTAGGATTAAATTGATCTGCAATTGCATCAGAGAGCTGTTCGATAGTAAATAACTCAGGAGCAACCTTCAATAAAGCGCCTAAAATTAATGTATTTGTTATATTTCGGCCTAAATATTCCAAAGCAATATTGGTTGCATCAATTAGCGCAATATTTATTGCTGGTGGATTGTTTTTTGAAATAATTTCTTTAACTTCTTCGATTGGACGGCAGGTATTAATTACTAAAAATCCTCCAGGGACCATTCCTGCAGTACAATCAACGTCAGATAGCAGTGTATCATCTAAAACTGCAACATATTGTGGCGAATATACTTGCTCATTCGTTCTGACTTTTTCAAAGTCTTTTGAGAGTTTTACAAATGACGCAACTGGTGAACCCATACGTTCTGCGCCAAACGTAGGCATACACGTTGCAGGGCCATCAAATGCCATTGCACACAACTGTGCTGCTGTTACGGCCCCTTGTCCTCCACGTCCATGAAAACGGATTAAATAACGGGGCGCTTTTTTAATATCATCAGACATAGCAATCACTTACAAAATGCAAGTTTTGGTAGGAAATAATTGCGAAAAAATGATCGCAATATTGTGTTACGATAATGAAGAAATGAAGAAAAAGGATCTGTTCATAATAATTTAAAAAAATTAGGAATAAATTGAAATATTTCTCTGAAATATCAAAAACAAGCCATATCTTTATTTTTCATCTAAGATCTAGATATTTTTTATAGAATAATGTATAATTTGATGAAATATTCGAATGGACAAATCTATTTAAATTTTCGTTTCCAATATTTGTAAGCTTGTAAATATTGTCGAACAGAAATGACCTTAGGATTTCTTCTAAAGGATGCGGGAATTTCTCCATCACAGCGACTACATAAGTTTGAATGCTTAACCCACTCTTTAAATTCATCAACATGGGCGGGATAATTGCAATTTGGACATAATACAATTCCCTGCTTTTTTACTGAATGGAAGGGTAATTCAAAACAAAATATGCATTTAAAATCATCTTCAGTTAAAGTTCCTGTTTTTGGTTTCATTTGTAAAAGCAAATGCTTATTATTTTTGGAAGATTTCGGTTTGCCAACTTTTACATTTGTTGATTTTATTTTTTCACGCGCTTTTCTCTGTTGTCTTATTCGATTCTGTTCTTGTTGTTTCCTCTTTCTTTCTTCTTGTTGTTTTCTTCTTGCTTCTTGTTTTTGTTGTTCTTGTTGTCTTCTTCTTCTGGCTTCTAATTCACGTTGTCGAGCTTGAGATGCCAATCTATCAGCATCAGCGATTTGTCGATCAATGTCATTAAGTCGGCTTGTTACTCGTGATACAGAATAACTCGAAATGGATGGACCTCTTGAGGCAATGTTGTAAATAAACAGAAAAAAGAGAATTACTGTTTGTACAAGCAATAAAATATTAATTCTATAGGGTTGAAGCATAATTGAGGAATAATTGTTAGTTTTTGGGGAAAAGAAATAAATTATGTTAACGATAATGAAAAAAATTTCCAAAAAAGAGGCAAATTTTTTTGAATTTATAGATTTCGCTCCTAAATATATAAAGAGATACTTTTTTATACATAGAATTAAGAAAAATATTCCGATGAGAAGATAAGGCAGTCCAAAAATAAGATGCCATACATTAAAATTTAAATCTCCATTATTACTATCGATAGAATTTGAGAAAATTAATGTATAATCTCCCCAAATTGCATAAAAAGTTCCAATTGCCAGACTACCAAAAATCAAAATAAATTGGTTCTGACCAGCAAGATTTTCTCGATTTTTTTTAAATTTACCTATGAATTCCCCAGAAAGGCAAATCCATAATCCAACAAAGAGATATGATAAAATAACACCTAAATCTCCATCAATAGGATATTCACGAATAAGTCCTATGGTAAAACAAATTAAAAAAATAAGTATGTAAATGCCGATCTTAGTTCGCTTCATTGTTCACCGTTTACCCGTTAAATGTATCATATTCTAGATATAGAGGTTTACCATCAATTAGAGGATCAATAAATTCTAAGAGATCAGGTAATACTTTCGTTTCTATTTTACTCGAAAAAGAAAAGGGTATTTTAGACCATTTTTTAGTTTCTAAATTAGCCCGGAAGATACTGAATCCATAAGAAGATCCATCAATTTGATAAGGATCAATTACTAAGGCCAAGGATTTTTCCCATAGTTTTTGGTATCGGGCTTGAGTTCCCATATCTTCAGAACTAAGGAATAATCCATATGAAGGGTGTGAATGATACCAACCACAGATGAAAAGACCTTTCTTTTTTAAATCATGAAATGCACGGGCAAAATTTTTGTAATCCTTAATTTCTGCATAAACAGCATTCCCATGTCCCATGGGGTAAGCATCTTCAATAACTAATATTCCTTCTTGATCTTCATTTTTAAATTTCCCTGCTAATAATCCTATAACTTCAACCCATCTACTTTTAGGAATTTTATCGTTAGCATATTTTTTTGCATGACTTGCAATCTTAAGAAAGGCTTTTACTGTAATTTGGATTTTTTCTTTTGGAGGATTTATCTGTTCTATTATTTCTAATTGTTTTGTATCTTTTGGTTTTCCTTCTCTTTTTAATTCAGATCTCTGGATTTCTTTCGTTGTACCTTCTTCTTTTAATTCTTGATAAATTTCAGTAAGAAGTTCTTGTTTAATTTCATTTTTAAGTTGTTTAAGTAGTTCTGCTTTTAATTTTTCCCGCATTTTTTGATATTCGCGGTTATTTTCTTCTGGATTACTCATGAATTTATCACATCACTCATCTTCACACATCTATTGAATAATATTTATTCCCATTTTTTATTTGCATACTTTTTAACCAGATTTTTCACTTTTTTATCAAATTTTTTCGGATTTTCCATCATTTCAAGGGCTGCTTTTTTGTTAAAGACATCTGTTGGGTTAATATATTGTCCGTGTGTATTCAACATCGCTATAATTGCTTGAATAACTGTTACTGCCGTTTTTGAAGGACTCCATCCTCCTTTCTTTCCAATAAAATTTGGATCGACTAGAGCTAAACAAATATTACGCTGGCCAGGATATTCAGAGGGTTTTGGCCAAAAGTTAGGATGCCAGATTGGTGTGTGAAGTCGAACAAATGGGGGTTGATGCGGATATTCTGGCGGAAATTTCATCTCTAAGCGGAATAATCCTCCACTATAAGCTGTTCCTTTGGGTGCTTTCAAGAGAATTTTAAGATGATCAATACTTTTTTTTTTTGGATTAAATGCTTTAAGCTGCTTTATAGTTCCTTCTTTATAGAGTTTTTTTAATCTGGCAAAATCTTGTGCAATTCTTTTTTGACGTAAGCTCATATTTAAATCTCTCTTTGTTTCGGTAAATAATTTTGGGTTAATTTTTAATTATTATGATGACTCTTTTTTTTCACTTTATCTTTAAATAATCTAATTGTAACGTATATATCTCCCTCTTTGAATCCTGAAAGTGTTAGCAATGAAAGAGAATGTAATTTATTTTCTTTAGCGGTTTTATCCAAATCTAAAACACGAAGGGTATCAAAATCTGGAATTGTTAAAATTGGTTCCATTTCTTCATCAAGAGTGTATTCTTTCATCTGTAAAGCTGAAATAATTGTTTTTAATGGCTGATCTGGTTTTAGATAAAAGGTTTCTCGTACAATATTATCCCCACATTGACTGCATCTAGGATTTCGTGGTTTATCAAATGAATAAAATTTCCCTGTCATTCCATTATAAATTAAATATTGTTTAGAAGCTTGTCCTATTGCAATATTTCCGCGTAAATTGTATAATATTTTAAGAGTTTCCTGAGATTGTATACTTGCAATAACAGCATTTATTGTAATGATTCCTGGTTCATGATGGTCGATAATATTTATAATTTCCTTCTCTTGAAAAAGTGGTTTAAAACCATATTTCTCTGCCATATCATTAGTATATTGTTGAATATTCAAGACATCTTCTTTGAACTGGGCATTTGGTTCTCTCTTGAATTTTTCCTCAAAAAACATAATTGCTTTAAATAAACAGTGAATTCTTTTCCTAGGAATTCCCACTACTGTGCAAGCTGCCATTTCATCGCTTTCTGTTGAAGATGTTGGATAGCATTCATAACAAGCATTTTCATAAGGAAAAGTGGTATAAACATGGCCATTGAATTGGTTTACACCACCGTCTACTAAAGGTTTTTTAAAGCGTATTGCTTGTAAATTAAGATTTATTCTAGCTTGCTTGGAATCAAGCCCACCAACAATTACATCCGCTTTCTTAAATAAAATTGGAGGTAGTTGTTCAAGAGAAGAATGATATCCTTTGATAATAATGTTTGGGTTTATTTTTTGTAACATCTTTGCTGCAGCAATTGCTTTAGGTTGCGCAATAGGTGCTTCTATAAAAAGGATCTGCCGATTTAAATTTGAATGTTCAATTACATCCAAGTCAACAAGATCGAGATGTCCAACACCTAACATTGCCAAGTTTTTGGCGATTTCACAACCCAATCCTCCAATACCAGCAATTAGAACCCTAGAATCCTTTAAAATTCGTTGATCCCATCCATCTAGCCGAAATTGCCGATTATAAAGTAGTCGTTCTTCCTCGGTTAATTCTTTGGAGAAGAAATTCGAATCTTTCATGTCTTGCACCAATTATTTTTATTAAGTTAATTAATTTGAAAGAATATCTATTTCAATTGAATATTTTCTTTAAAGATACTAATGTTTTTTCCAATTTGAAATATTAAAAATAAAAAAAGATATAAAAAAATCAATTATTCATGGAAACCAGCTGTGCTTGCAGGAATTAGTAGAATAGTATCTCCATCCTTAACTGGATAATCCATCACGTATTTTCCTTCATCCATAGTTACCCCACCATGAGAAAGATGGAAATCATTTGAGTCTATCCCAAAAATACTTCCTACTGTGGTTTTTATATCACCTACTGCATTTCCAGTATTAATTAACAATTTTTGTTTTTTCTCACCGGGCCCAATAGTGCTCATAAAGAATACTGAAATATCTTCACCTCCTGCTTTTGCAGGTGTTCCTGGTCTTTTTGAGGCTATGGCAGGTGTTTTCTCAACTGGAGTTTCTTCAAGATCTTCATCCAGATCTTCATCAAAGTCGTCTTCACTCATTTTAGATCACTAAACTTTCTTCTTTTAATTTTTTAAAAAAAGCTTATAATATCTTTCTTTTTGAATTTTAAATAAATTGCGGTTTTTAATAAATTGAAGTTAAAAATATTTTATTAGAGAAAGTGAAGAGAAATGTGGAATAAATGAATAAATTTCCCAAAAAAGCCCTTTCTACCCTTATTCGTTTGAAAAATTTTATTTAAATATAAAAATCATTAATTCTATGGGCTTTTGAAGAAAATTTTTATTTATGTTTTTATATTATAGTACTAAATAATCCTTTTTTGAATTCACCTAAACAAACTTATTCGCACCAAAAATAAACAGGTTCTGGTGAAAGCCCCATCTTCGAGAAATCTATGTTCTATCCAGATATGAAAAATGAAAAAAAACTTTATTATATTTAAATAATCTTAATAAAGAAAATAAAAAATTCAGGTAAAGTAATTTATGCAAAAAAAAAAAATTCCTTCTCAAATTAAAACAAAGACTCCAGCAATTAAAAACAAAATCCCAAATGAAATGGAAGTTTCTGAGCTAATTACCGAACGAAAAAAACTCATTCAAGAACGGAAGAATTTGGAGAATGAACGTGAAAAATGGCAGAAGATTTTAACTAAAATGGAAGAACAAGGCCGTTCTCTTGAAGAGCTGGAGCAAGCAAAAAGAGATTTGATAGAAGATATAAAATATCTTAGAGATGAGTACAAATCCTTAAATAAATCTAATAATGAATTACATAATTCAATAAAAAATCAAAAAGATCAATTAGCGCGTCTTAATCGCGAAATTTTAAATAAAGAAAGTGAACTAAATCAGAAATTTCGAAAGTTGAAAGATCAAAGGAAAGATATTTTTGAACAAAAAACTAAATTGAAAGATTTCGAAGATAAAATTCAAAAAGATATCCGTGATGCAAAGGAAAGGGTTTATTTTCTAAATTCTGATAAGCAAAAACTTGAAAAGGAAATTAGAAATCTGTCAAATAAAAGAGAGAACATCAGAAACGATATTCAAGATGCTAAAAGTAGATTAAATCGTATAAAACGCGAACAAAATAAATTAGAAAATGAGAAAAACGAGTTACAGAATGATATTCGAAATTTAGAAAAAGAAAAAGATCTAATTCAGAATGAACGAAGGAAATTAAATCGAGAGAGAGATGATTTAAATCGCCTTTATAATCAAATTCAAGATGAAAAAAATAGACTTAAGAAGAAACGGGATGATGAAGCAAGAAAATTACAAAAGATACGCAAAAATACTCAAAAAGATTTGGATGCGATAAAAAAGAAAGAGCAAGAATTGGAGCGACAGTATAGACAATTGGAAACAGCAATTCCCAAAAGAGAAAGAGAGTTACAGAAGTTACAAAACAAAATTCAAGATGCCAAACGTGATTGGGACAGATTAAAGCATGAAAATGATCGTATTTCGAGTAAAAATCGCCAATTAAGGAATGATAATCAGAGAATTGAAAATGAAAAGCAAAAACTTCGAAAGGAGCAAAAAGCGCTTCAGAAAGAGAAAAATGTAATGAAAAATATGGAAAAAGAATTAAATAATAGGTTACAAAAAGTTAAGAGATTGCAAAATGAACTACAAAATCAATTGCGAGATATTAAAACAAAAAGTCCTGAAATTCGTACCAAAACACCACATTGATTGTAATTAGATTAATTAAATTAAAAGGAAAAAAAGAAAGTAATAAAAAAAAGAAAAGAAAATATTAAAGAAGAATTTATGATTACTCAATCTAATGGCTGATTTATTCGATTATCTTGCTAAAATACCGAGATTAAATGCCATTTAATTATTTTTTCACTATATTTTAATGATATCTTAACATATTTAAGAGAAATTGTGTGGACGTCACAAAATCATAGTGAAAAATTGTCATTTTTGTGCGATAAATCATCCGTCATTAAGGGGTAGTGAACTTTCCTGATTATATATTATCAATAAATGCCACACTTCACCAATTCATCAATTTTACATATTCTTATCAGATTAATAATCTGCTTCTCTATCAAAATTCTATAAATACCACGAATTAAAGGAGTCTTGCTTCGAAACAAGGGTATATAGTTAAATAAGTTGTTAATTAATTCAATTATAAATTTATATCATGGATACAGCCCCCTTTCCAGTAGTTGAGCCTACTAACGGTGGCATGATTTATGAAGTTATAGATATAGAGGCAGATTTTTCCATTAATTAGGAGTTAAGAGAGAAAAATAATTTAGTTGCTAAATTTCAATTTATGGCAATAAAGATAAAAAATAATCGAGAATAACTCAGTCAGGGGTCATTTACTCCGTAGAAGCAGAAAAATTAAAAATCAAAGATTTTCCCAAATTTCATTTCTGCATAGTCCAAGAAATAATGAGGATTAAGTGGTTCTCCTGAAAGTTTCTCGATAAACGGTAAAGGATCATACATATTTCCCACTTGGTGAACATTTTTTATTAACCACTGCTTGATGGTTCCAAATTTTCCTTGACTTAACTGTTCTTCCCAATCTGGAATTTGATGCTCCATTATATGTAGCATTTGGCTATTGTACAAGTTACCCAATGCATAATCAGGAAAATAGCCAAATAACCCGGCGTACCAATGAGTATCTTGCAGAACTCCTTCAGCATCAGATTGTATCTCTTGTTGTAAGTATTTCTCCATTTTTTCATTCCATACTTGAGGAAGTTCATCAACTGTAATTTTATCAGAAAACAAATCGCGCTCGATTTCAAATCGTAGAATTATATGTAAACTGTAGGTTACCTCATCAGCATAAATTCGTATTTTTGTTGGTTGAATTGAATTTAAAGCGCGAATAAATTGCGTTGTATTAAAAGCAGCAAATGGAGGGATAATTTTTTGAAGTTTAGGGAAAATATATTCCAAGAAAACAGGATTTTTACCGACTATATTTTCCACAAATCTGCTTTGAGATTCATGAATACCCATCGACATATGCTGTCCACGCAGAGTGAATTTTGCATCACGTGGGAGATTCATATCGTACATACCGTGACCTGCTTCATGCATAAGCGATGTAAATGAAGCCATGGGCTGTCCAGTTAAATAATGAGTTGTAATCCGCACATCATCAAGCATTCCAGTAGTAAAAGGATGTTCAGTTTCATCTACACGTATTCGATTCCGATCCAATTGTAAGAAATCAAGAATTAAATCGTTAACCTGCATTAATTGAGCTTTAGTAGCAGGAGCATCCAAAAGAGAAGGATTTGGAACATCATAACAATCTTCAATGGCTCCACGATATTTTTTAATTAATTTAATGGTTCCATCACGAACAGGGTTAAAGAACGCAGTAATTTGATCTGCAGAAACATTTGGTTCATATTCATCTGCAAGCACATCCCAAGCAGCACGGGAAGGATCAATAAATTCTGCTTTCTTTTGTAATAAATTCACCATTTCATGCAGATCCTTCTTTATCATTGAAAAATCGCCTTTTTGCTTAGCGGTAACCCATATATGCTCCATTGTACTCGATTTTTTGGATATTTCTCCAACTAAATCCGTGGGTACTTTTGTTTCGCGAAGATAATCGCGCTCAAATAATTCTAATTCACGCATTTGAGCTGTTGTCAAATTTGGAATGGATTTACTCGCTTTTAGCAAATCTCCCATTTTGGGATTTGTAAATTTATCATGAATTAATTTTTGTAGTATAGATATTGCTGTTCCACGTTGCGTAATGCCTTGTTTTGGCATATAAGTACGCATATCCCATGCAAGAATTGAGGTTGCATATCCAAGATGTAAAATATCTGAAATACGCGCTTCTAATTCTTTAAAACTGCTGAAATCAGTCATATAAAATAGAGTATATGGATCATTAAATAAATTTTTACTATTCTTTTTTGATAATGACTTTACAATTATTGATGCCCAATAATTATTAATAATCAGATAGGTACTCACCAAATAATATTAATAATTGAATATTTTTTTTGAATATTCAATTTGAATGAAATTCCTATATTCAGCTAAGTAGTGTAAAAAATGGAAAATTCAGAACAATATCTTCCTTATCAACAATCGAAAATAAAATTACAAAATGCTCCTATTCAATTAGATCCCCATTATTCTTTAACTACAGCAGTATCTGATTTAAAGCGAGGAATTGCATATTATAAAAACAAAAGATGGAAGCTTGCATTTAAGCCTATTCAACATGCACTATTTAAATTTCAATCTGAAAATCAAGCTAAATTGATTTTAGAATGTGAATATTTACTTGGGAATATTTACATGCAGATGAATAGCTATAGTGAAGCATATATTCATTTTCAAAAAGTTGAATTATTATCTAGTCAGTTAAATAACCCTCATTATTGGCAACAAGCGATCATTAATATGGGATTTCTCCAGTATAAACTTAAAAACTTTTCAAATGCAGTAAAGTATTTTAAAAGATTAACACCTGAAAGCTCTCAATATATTAACTCAATCCATTTGATTATTTTTACAGGTCGTTCATTCCTTCACCTAAAGAAATATAAAGAGGGAATAAATTTATTAATTCAAGCAACTAAAGCAATTAATCATTCAAATCAGAGCATAGGACAAAACGATGTGAATTTTCAGAAAGAACGAAGTTATCTTACTCAACTAGCTCAGATTTATACTGAAATTGGGAATGGATTTTTCTCATCTACACTCCAAGAAATCAAAAAACAAGGATTTGAGATATTTTATAGAGAACAATTTATTCACAAGATTAATCAGTCAATTGAATATTATCTTAAATCTGTTGAAATATGGGAAAAATTGGAAGAAAAAACCAATCAAGTTGAGATATTCTGGATAATTGCTAATATTTATGGGTTTCTCTGTGAATCAACTTTACAAATACATTATTTACAAAAAGCCATAGAAATTACTGAAGAAATACATGATTTTCCAAAAATGATATCTCTTATTCGATATTTAGCGCATTACTATGAATCTTTAGATTGTTTTCAAGAAATAATTTCCCTTCTTTTTCATACACTTGAATTATTCAGCCAGTACGTATATATAGATCAAGATGTGATTGCAGAATTTCAATATTCGCTTGGAAATGCCCTATTTCATTTAAAAGAATATGATTTAGCGTTAAAACAATTATTTTCTGCGCTAAATACATACCAAAGAAAAGAAATTACTATCCAAGAAGAATTAAATACTCTTTCACTTATCGTCCAAATATATACTCAATTTCAAGATAAGGATAACCAAGATTATTATCAGAAAAAATTTGAAGAAGCAAAATTAAATTTAAAATCGCTTAAGCTAATATCAATAAAATCAACAGGACCTTTAAAGGATTTTTGGATTTTTACCCAGACAGGGATTGAACTCTTTTCTTTCCATCCAGATGTAGATTTAAAGCCTTCACTGTTTGGAGGATTTGTAAGTGCTCTCCAGTCTATATCACAAGAAATTGCAGAAGATTCATTAAATTCATTTGTAATTGGTAATGACCGCTATACTATATATGTAGATCCTCGAGAAAATCTTTACATTTTAGGACGGTCATTACAATCAACTCCTGAAAAGCAAATTCAACATATTTTAAAAATCATAAATCAAAAATTTTATGAAACATATGAAGCTTATATTGAGAATTTTAGCGGAAATGTATCTATATTTTCAAATTTCTCTCAAATTCTTGCAAATATCGATTTTTATTATGATGATATAAATCTTTAATAATAATAATACGAGTGAATCAAATGTCCGAACAACCTAGAATTTCTCTTAATAAAAAATCAAGACTTTCAAGGAAGTATAAGGATGATTCAAGTTCTGGGAATTTTCTCAGATATAATGCATTTTTTGACAGATTAAACAAGCTTGAACAAGGATTTCAGCAGTTAAATCAAGAACAGCTTATAAAAGAACTTGATTATTTACTCCGCGATTGTATTAATAATGAAGAATATCTCGCTGCTTTGATGAATTGCAAGGCTTTAATTTCACTGCAATCGCAATTCAAAAATTCTAAATTGGATAATAAATACTCTAATTTATTAAAACAACTTCAAAGAATCCAACAAATTATAAATAAACAAAAATGGGCAGAAATCAAAAAAGTAAATCAGATTATTTTAGAATTAGAAAATAAAATTAATGTTGATGAAGATATTGCACCATACTTGGCTACAATTCCTTTGGAAGAACTAGAGATAGATGATTTTCAACTAGAAAATATTCTCAATGATTTAGATAAACTCTTAGAAACTCATAGAGTTACGCAAAGCAGAGAAATTTCACGCTCAGGAGTTATTCAACTTCAATCAGGTAAAAGTTATCCACAACATAATCAAGCAAATATTATTCTGAATAAAATCACTGACAAAGATTCTTATGATTCAATGAAAGTAGAGTATACAGCAGAATTTTCACTTAATTTTAAAGCAACACATGATGATCCTATTGAAAATGCTTTTATTCAAGACATTATTCCATATAATTTTGAAGTTTTAGAAGTGGAAATTAGTGGAGAATCAAAAAAATCTTCTTCCAATCGATTTTCTAAAGCATTTTTAAAGATAGTAACCAACATTGCTCCAAAAATAGTTTCAAAAATAAAAGCTAAAATATCTCATAAAAAAGTGCTACGTCAACAAGGACTTGAGCTAACGTTTCATCTAAAAGATATTCCCCCAAATACATCAATAAATTTTAAATATTTTCTTCGTCCTCGAATTTCTAGAACCATTTTAGTCCCAACTAGTTCTGATCTGAAAGTTATCCATACACATTCTAATTTACAAGAAGAAAATCCAATTCAAGGGACATATCACACCTTTCTTGAATTTAAAAATGAATTTTCTCAAGAATTAGATAATGTCCTTATGGAAGATATCATCCCTGAATTTTATTCTTACGAAGTTCAAGAAAAAAAAAAAGGAAATTTCTTATCCAAAAAGGAGCTTTCCCCATTTTTAGTTAAATGGCGTTTATATGATATGGGTTTGAAATATGTTAGCGAACATGAGTATAAATTGACAGAATATGAAACAATAGAACGACAAAGACGAGAAGCAGAAAAAATTTTGGCAATTTCTCCTGATAAAATTCCAAGAAAAGAGCGAGAAGAATTACTCTACCTTCAACAAGCTGCAAAACGATTTTTAAACCAAATTCATTAAAAATTGTCACGATTTTTCTATATAATAATTTTAAAAAAAAATATAGAAACTAATCTACACAAAGATTAACGAATTTTAGATTTCCAATATTGAGGATCGAATCCATTTGAGATAAAATCTTGATTTTGAGTACGGAAAATAACGAATGGAGATCCCATCCGAGTTCTAAGTTTATAATGATTTTGAATCCAATTTTTAATTCTCTGTTTTTCTTCAAGATCTAACTTATCTAAATATAGCCATTTAAATTTTACACCATGATTACGAAGCCAGTCTAAACCCTTTCTACAATGAGCACAAGTAGTTAAACTAAAATAGAAAATTTCAGTCTTATGATCAATATTTTTTGTTGGTTGTTCTAAAGTCCATGGTAATTCAGGTATAATATCATTAGTAATTTTATATTCCATGCTAGATCTAATAATTAAAGAATCAAAAAAAGAATTTATCCTTTTATTTCATAAATCGGAGTTTTAAACAAATCCCATAAAGCACGCTGTTCGTAATTGACTTTTTTAATCGCTTGTTTAATATTTGGATATTTTTTCATAATTGTACTTAATTCATTTACAACACTTCGACCTTCAGAGAGTAGGTGAATCAAGCCAGTACATAAATCTTCAGGAACATCAAAGTACATTGCTTCATTTAAAATTAGTTTTTGATAGAGTTCAAAGGTTTGTTTTCGGAATTTAATGAAAATTCGATCTACTGCTTTAGAAAAGGCTGAAAACTTATTAGGATTGAAGACACCATTATTGAATGTTGATGCAATTTCATCATCAAACTCTGTTTCAAATGAAATAGATAATTCTACCGCTAAATCCTCTAATATTGGTTCAATTAGGTAATTTATTTTCATATTTGTATTTGAAAGCAATGCAATAATGATTTTTTTACCTTTATGAAAACGAACTTCAACATTCTCTGCTCGAATAAGATTCAATCCTTTTTTCCATCCCATTTTTTCAACGAATAAATTTATTGCGCTAAACAATCCAGATACTAAGTTTTGATTAATTATTTCATGATCTGGTTTGCCATAGAATTCAAAATGATATAAGCACAACCCTGAAGGAGAAAAAATATAAATCTCAGGAATTTCAATTGAATCAGGAAGAATAAGAGGAATTGTTTTTTCAATAGATGTTTTAGAAGCAATTTTAGGTTTTTCATTAAGAGTGTCTTGTGAGATATGGGATTCAAAGGTATCATTAACATTATTCATTGGAAATAGAGAGCGAATATATAAGAGATATTTTAAATAGTCTTGAAATTCAGAAAAATTAAGACAAAAATCTGCTTGTTTTAATTGGAATTTTGGTTCTTCTCCTTCCTCTTCAATGGTGATTATTTCTATAGGAGATAATTTTTCATCCCGAATTTTCCAATGTGTAATTTTTTTTTTCTCTAATTCCAAATCAATCCCTCAATTTTTGATGTTCTGTTTATAGTAACTAAATTTAGTAAGATTTCATAGTTGAAATTTTGCTAATAATATTGTCAATATCATTCATCGTTAATTTTTTTTAGGAATATAAAGTAATTTTACAATTATTAAATAAATATTGAATCAACCATTGAATCAAATTCCTTTACGTTAATTAACTGAGATGTTATTTGAAAATCATTTTCTAAGTAATTCATTAATTTTTCATCTTGTTTAAGGGTATCAACAAATTTATTGATCTTTTTAACTGCAAAATATGATTCTCCACGAAATACATAACAAATAAGGAATTGTTTTACCTGATGAACAATTATTGTATATTCTTGATGCCTAATGCGTTCAATAGAGCCTTGAATTTTGAAAACTTCCTTCATGAATGAGTTAATTGCTGTAATAAATCCACTAATTAATTGCTCGTTTGAAGGCTCATTTTGATTAAAAAAACTCTTAGAATAAATATTTAATCCTCCTTTATCAATTAGCATCAGAAGAACTGGGACTTCTTCATTAGGTTTAGGTAGATCTCTCTTCTGTATTACAAAATTTAAAAGTTGGTCAATTTGTGAAAAATTAATTCTGTCTTTAAAAGAAATTTCGCCTTGCATTAATTTACTTAAATCTTTTAAAAATTTTAACATTGAGTCATATTCTTGAGAGACTTTAATATTTAAAAGATTCAGACCTCGTTCTTCAGCTAAATTTTGTGCTAGATTTAGTAAATCGCGCGCTTTTTTGTGATTTAATTCTAATAAGGATATTTTTGCTTCAAGAAGATATATTTCTCCCAATAAAACATAAGAATTTTGACTTTTTGCGATATTATACAGTTTTCCAATTAGAGTTTTAATTTCTTTTAATATTTCCTCCTTTCCTGTTGATTTTAACTCAAGAATTAGTAGTTCACATAAATTTAACATAGCAGAGACTGTTAATTCATGTTCAACAATTTCTTCTTCAGCTATTTGTTGAAGAATTTCTTGAGCTTTTGCTTTATTTACTAACCTTTCACTCTTTTTTAAAATAAATGCCTCTGATAGTCGATATTGCTGATTGATAATCTTATTTTTCTTTTTTTGATCTAGATTTCTTAATTTTTCTAAGTATTTTTGGATTTCTTCATCTGATTTTTTATCGATTTCTAAATACAATTTTATCAAATTAAAGATGGTTTCTGCAATTAACGGGTAAAAATCGATTTGTTCACCCAAAGTAAGGCTATCGAAAAAATATTTTTCTGCATCATCATATTGGCCTTTAGCTTGAAGAATTAAGGCTATGTTATGTAATGTTACTGCCATACCAATTTTATCTTCATATTTTTGAGAGAGATCTAAACTTTTTTGATAATATTCTAAAGCAAGAGTCAAATCTCCTTTTGTTCTATAACATTCTCCGATATTATTAAATGATGAAGAGACTTTTGATTCAAACCCCTTTTCTATACATAATTCTACATTTTTTTTATAATAATCTAGCGCATAATCTAATTCTCCAGAATAACCCCATGTTACCCCAATATTATTTAAATTTAAGGAAACTAAAGAGTAATCATTAAATTCTTCGCTTATTTTAAGGCTTTTTAAAAAACATTTGCGAGCTTTTTCTAATTCACCTTGTTGTAAAAGAAAATCTCCTTTTAGATTTGCAATCTTACCTTTTAATTGGGTAAGGTCTTTTTCTTCGTGATATTTAATTGAATTAAGAATTTCTTCTGCAATTTCTATAGTATTAAGTCCTTGAGTATTTTTTCTCAACTTATTTAATATTGTTGCTTTCAATATCAAAGCTTGAACATATAGAAAAGAATCTTTTGAAATTTTTTCTTTTTTAAGTTCATTTTCAACAATTATTAAAGCGTCAGAATAATTCTGGGTTTTTTCAAGAATTCTTGCTTTTAACAATTCTCCTTGTATATTTATTACTGGATTTTTGAATTCCTTGTAGTATTTTTCTTTAATTTTTATTAATTTTGCCTCCGCCTCATTAACTCTATCATGTTGAATTAATTTTTCAATATTTTTTAGTTGATCTTCTAATTCAAAAATATCTTTTTTAGAACTAAATCTAACCATTTTCATTAAGAAAGAAAAGAGATTTTTGGTCATCAGTTTCACTGCATTAAAGGTTAAAGTATAGAGATAATTTATTCGATATCACAATTGAATAATTAATAAAATTGTTCTTTAATAATTTTAGTGAGTAGCTATTTCGTTTTTTTTATAGATATAATTACTTTAATGATATGGATAAAAAAGCGATAAAGAAGATCATTCTTGCAGGAGATGGTGGAGTTGGAAAATCGAGCTTTTTAGCTACAAAAACAACAGGGAAATTCAGTTATAGTTCGAAAATTACAGTAGGAGTTGATTTTTCGTGTGTATTAGTTGAAAATGATCAATATCCTGTTTCATTTTTAATTTATGATTTAGGGGGTCAGCAAAGATTTCATTTCTTGCATGATGCATATTTGAAAGGAACCAAAGGGGGAATTATTATGTATGATATTACCCGTCCAAAGACTTTTGAGAATATTTCGCATTGGGTAGAGCTTTTAATGAGTGAAAATGAAGAAATCCCTCTTATTCTAGCTGGATCAAAAATAGATCTCGCACAACTTGAAGATCTTATATATTATCAAAAGCTATGGAAAAAAATGGAATATACATTCCCACATTATTCCAATATAGTGGCTCATTTGTTTATTTCATCAAAACAGAATATTGGAATTGATGAAGTATTTTCAACTCTAAAAAAGTATTATCTCTCTACCCGAAATTGTGTTATAAATTGAAATTTATCTTGAAATCACAAGTTATCATCATAGATTATTAAGTACATATTGAAAAAGAAAAGATAATATAAAAAAAAAGATAGAATTAAAAAGAATTGAGAAAAATTGAAAGAAATCAATAATTACAAAGATTTTTTAATAATTTCTTCAATTAATTCATCGCTTGCTAAAAATGGCAAAGTAATATGTCCTTTCCCTTGATTGCGTTCATTCCATTCCTTTGCTGTTTGTATTGCATGCGGATTACGTGCCCATGCGCGACGCGCTATTCCTGAATGAACATCCCAATCTAGCGCCATATCAATAATTGTATCAACACGAGAACTTCCATCTAGCACTAAACCGAATCCTCCATTTATTACTTTTCCAGTACCCACTCCTCCTCCGTTTGATAAAACACACATGGTCATTCCTCGCGCAATGTTTCCTGCCCAAGAATGATGCGCCATTTCTGACATAACATTACTCCCATCTTTTATATTGGATGTCTCACGGAATGGACTATCAGTTCCAGAAACATCATGGTGATCACGACCAAGCATAACTGGGCCGATTTTACCTTCTCGAACTAATTGATTAAATGCTTTCGCAATTTTTACTCTGCCTGGACCATCTGCATATAATATTCTCGCTTGTGTTCCAACAACTAGTTTATTTTTCTCTGCATCGCGAATCCATACATAGTTATCTCGATCTTGAGCCCGACGGTTAGGATCAATACATTTCATCGCTGTTTGATCTGTTAAAATTAAATCGCTGTGTTTTCCACTAAGGCAAACCCAACGAAATGGACCATATCCATAATCAAAACAAATAGGTCCCATTATATCTTCTACATAGGATGGAAATATAAAACCATTACGAGCATCCTCATTTTTTGCAATATTTTTTGCTCCAGCATCAAAAACAGCTTTCAAAAATGAATTACCATAATCCCAAAATTTAGTTCCCCTATTACTCATAACTTGAATTAATTCAAACTGCTTCTTTAAAGATTTATCCACTAGTTGCTTAAACTTTGCACGATCAGATTTTAGCAAATCTCTACCTTCATCAAAAGTGATTCCTGCTGGAGTGTATCCACCTTCATATACTGCATGACAGCTGGTCTGATCTGAAGCTAATTCAACCTTAATATCATGATCCACAACATACTGCCACAAATCTACAATATTACCATGATATGCAATTGATAAATGTTCTTTTTTAGTTCGGTATTCTTCAACCCATTGGAATATTTCCTCTAAATTGCTTGAGACTCGTGAGACCCATCCCTGCTCATATCGGGTATCAATGCGAGATTTATCAACTTCAGCAGTAATGCTGATCGCTCCTGCAATATCAGCAGCTTTTGGTTGTGCTCCACTCATCCCCCCCAATCCTGAGCTAATGTATAATACACCTGTCAGATCTTCATCAGATTTTTTACCAAGATACAATCTTCCTGCATTTAATAAGGTAATATAGGTTCCATGTACAATTCCTTGAGGTCCAATATACATCCAACCACCTGCAGTCATTTGTCCATAATTTGCTACACCTAATGCTTGAGCACGATGAAAATCCTCTGGGTTGTCATACATTCCAATCATTAATCCATTTGAGAAAATTACTCTAGGTGCGTTTCTTTTAGTTGGAAATAAACCAAGAGGATGGCCAGACATAACCACAAGTGTTTGGTCTTCTTTCATTATTTCCAAATATTTCTTAATTAGTCTGTATTGCATCCAATTTTGACAAACTTGGCCAGATTCTCCATATGTAACCAATTCATAAGGATAAAGTGCAATATCAAAATCTAAATTGTTATCAATCATAACTTGAATTGCTCTTGCTTCTAAAATTCCTTTATATTCATCAATAGGTTTACCTTTTATGGATCCATGAGGGCGATATCTGTATCCATAAATTCTTCCCCGCGTTTTTAATTCTTTTAAAAACTCAGGCGCTAATTTTTCGTGTAAATTCTCTGGAATGTAACGAAGTGCATTTTTTAAAGCAATTTTCGTTTCTTCTTTATTTAGATTATATCCTCGATTAGGAGCTCTTCGATATTGAGGATCAAATTCAGGATCTGGCGGTAATTCTGATGATAATTGAACATTAATAATCTCATTTGACATGATTCTCGTTTAGAAAAGAAGTTATATCTCCATAAAAAGTTTGGGCTCGATGAAACAAATATTCCCCTTTTGAACCCATTTAAATAAATTTTAATTTAGGGGAAAGTATTAAAATAAACGGAGTTGGTAAAGCTGCAAATTTTTCAATATGGAATCGATCAAATGGATATCACAAAAGCTTTGAAAATTTGTTCAGGTAAAATAAGAGGTGTTTTGAGTGATGAAGCAAAACTTAAAATAACTCGATGCTATGATGCTGTTCAAAAAATGGCAAAAGGAAATAAACCTATATATTCTATAAATACAGGTTTCGGTTCTTTATGCACCACAAAAATTTCAAAAGAAGATGCAGGAACATTACAAGAAAACTTACTAAAATCTCATAGTGTTGGAGTAGGAAAACCAATCGATACAGATATTGCCAAATTAATGATGATTCTAAAGGTTCATGCATTGTCTCAAGGATATAGTGGAGTATCCCTCAACTTAATTGAGCGAATCATGTGGCATATTGATATGAATTATATCTCAAAGGTTCCTGAACAAGGATCTGTGGGGGCATCGGGAGATTTATGTCCATTGGCCCACTTATTCCTCCCATTAATAGGATTGGGTGAAATCACAAAAGATGGCGGTGAGTCCTACATCCCTGCTGGGGATGTACTTCAAGATCATGGGATGAAACCTTTATCTTTAGGTGCAAAAGAAGGATTGGGTTTAATAAATGGTACTCAATTTATTGCAGCACATGCCATAAAAGTTGTTGAACGGCTGGAAAACTGTGTCAATCATGCTGATCTTATTGGAGCGTTAAGTTTGGAAGGATACCTTGGTTCTATCGCACCATTTGATTCACGTTTACACGAAGTTAGGCCTCATCCAGGGGCTCAGATAGTGGCGCGGCATCTTCGTGAATTACTTACAGGTTCTGGATTTGTGGAATCTCACAAAGAATGTAGTCGCGTGCAAGATCCCTACTCTTTTAGATGTATGCCGCAAATTCATGGTGCTTGCCATGATGCATTACAACACCTTAAAGAAGTGGTAATTCGTGAAATTAATTCCGTAACAGATAATCCAAATGTATTTACGGATGGAGATGAGCCAATTGCTATTTCTGGTGGTGGATTTCATGGAGAACCTTTAGCTTTACCCCTAGATTATGCTGGATTAGCTGCATCAGAATTAGGCAATATCTCAGATCGGCGTGTTTACCTTCTTTTAGGAGAAACTGGAGAATATGGAATCCCTCTTTATTTAATAAAGGGATCTGGGTTGAATTCTGGTTTTATGATTGCTCAGTATTGTACGGCAGCCCTTGCAAGTGAGAATAAGACAATGTGTTTTCCAGCTAGTGCTGATTCAATTCCTACCAGTAATGGAGTGGAAGATTTAGTTTCTATGGGCTCAATTGCGGCTCGTAAAACTTTGCAAATTATTAATAATTTAGAACAAATTCTTGGAATTGAATTAGTGAGTGCCTGCCAAGCCATTGATTTACGACGTCCTCTAAAAAGTACTGAAAAAGTGGAAAATTGTTATAATTATGTTCGGAAGTTTATTCCATTTATTGAAAATGATGAAATTCTTTCTCACCATTTACAGAAAGGTGCAGAAATCGTTCGATCGAAAAAACTTTTGGAAATTGCTCAATTTAATTAACTTAATTCCCTTTTTTTTTCTATGATATAACACAATTTATAAAATTTTAAAAGTTGACACTGAATTAACGGTGAAAATTTTGCTCAAAAATCTCCATTAATGTGGGCGGATCATTTTAATTTCATCTCAAATTCATAATGATACCAATCACTCTATGCTTATTGTGTGATCTATTATGCCATTAGTTGAATTAGTACCTAATTTTAGTGAAGGGCGAAATCAAGAAGTTATTGATAAAATTTTAAATGCCTTAAAATCTGCAGGTTCGGCTAAAGTACTCGACGCTCGTGCAGATCCGGACCATAATCGCTTGGTTGTTACTATGGTAGGGGAACCTGATGCTTGTTTTAATGCAGCATTTGCAGGAATAAAGATTGCTGCTGAATTAATTGATATGGATAAACATTCTGGAGAACATCCACGAATTGGTGCTACTGATGTTGTGCCTTTTGTTCCTGTCTCTGGAATAACTTTAGAAGAATGTTCAGAATTAGCCCGAAGATTAGCTGAAAAAGTCTCATCTGAACTTGGGATTCCAACTTATCTTTATGAAGCTGCAGCTACTCGACCTGATAGGGTGAATTTAGCAAATATTCGAAAAGGTCAATATGAAGGCCTGAAGGAAGAAATTGAAACAAATCCTGATCGTAAACCTGATTTTGGGCCTTCAAAATTGCCTAAGGCTGGAGCTACTGTAATTGGTGCCCGAGAATTTTTAATTGCTTATAATATCTATTTGAATACAGACAATGTTGAAATTGCAAAAAGGATAGGAGTTAATATTCGCCATAAAAATGGTGGATTTCGATATGTAAAATCAATGGGCTTTGAAACGAAACCATATGTTCAAGTTTCCATGAATTTAACCAATTATAAAGAAACACCAATGCATATGGTAGTTGAAACTGTCCGGAGAGAAGCTGCACGTTATGGTGTAATGATTACTGAAACAGAAGTTTATGGTATGATTCCAGTTGATGCTCTTTTAGATGCTTCTGAATTTTACCTTCAATTAAATGATAAATGGGAAAGAAATCAAGTTATTGAGAAAAAATTAGAAGAAGTATCTCGAAGTGAGAAAGCAGAATTGAAAAACATATCTGTTCAAGGATTTATAAAAGAACTTGCATCAGATTCACCTGCACCTGGTGGAGGTTCAGTTGCTTGTGTTGCAGGTTCAATGGGAGCTGCTCTTGGAGCAATGGTCTCTCGGTTAACCATTGGAAAGAAAGGGTATGAAGATGTCTCTAATTATTTTTCAGAAAAAGTAAAAGAATTAGATCAATTACATCATCAACTGACTTTACTTATTGATAAGGATGCTAATGCTTTTAATGGAGTAATGAAAGCTTTTAAATTACCAAAGGAAACTGAAGAAGAAAAATCACTACGTTCTGCAAAAATCCAAGAAGAATATAAAAATGCTGCTTTGGTCCCATTAGAGACTGTGAAAACATGTAAATCAGTTTTAGATATCCTTTTAGATATTGGATTAAAAGGAAATAAAAACGCACTTTCAGATATAGCTGTTGGTGCTATGAATGCTTTAACTGGTTTAAAATCGGCAGCCCTGAACGTGGAAATTAATTTACCTGCAATTAAAGATGAAAACTTCAAGAATGAAGTTAAAGCGGAATTATCTTCAATTCTTTCTGGTTTAGATGAAAAAGTGAATAATTTAGTCGAAGAAGCAAGGAAGAATTTTTAAAAAATATAAGAACTGTCAAATAGAATTGTGGTTTATTTTATTTTTTCATATTTTTTCATCATTCTTCAATTTTAAAAGATAATTAACGCTAAATTCAAAGTTTAAAAGAATTATCTTTACTTTTTTAGAAGTTTGGTGAATTACTTCTTAAATATTATAATGATAAAATTAAATAGGTTCTAAAAATGTACTATTTTATTCATAAATAATACGTGATTTCATGAGCCCAGACTATAACCAAGATTTAAAATCGTTTTCAGAAATTCAACTTCCTCAAAGCTATCATAATATGCCTCGATGTGAATGGTGTAACAAGCCCTTACCTAAGAGGTATATCAGCCATGTAAATTTACAACAAGATCCTCCAGAACATAAGTTTTGTAGTCGTTCGTGTAAAGAAAAATGGTGTGCAAATGCAGGAAAAACAAAAGTAAAACCAAAAAGTAAAAAAAAGAAATAAATTCAAAATCCTTTCAGAATAATCCTTTTTTTCTCAATATTCCCATACTCAGTTATTCTTATTCAATATACGACGAATTTCACGGATTTTTTCATCCATTTGAGACCAATCCTTTTCTGTTTTAGGATTTTTTAATTGGATCGCTTGAGCGCGGTTTTTTCCGATGCCATTAATTGCTTCTAATTCTTTTTTGCTTAAATTGGTAAGATCTACTGGTAATACTAGGCAAACTAATGAGCGGGAGCCGTGATTTACAACCACTAAATCATAGAATCTATATAAAGGTATTTTTTTTGGAATAAAACATCTAATTGGATACGTTCCAATTTGCCGCGCTAAAGTTCCATTTCCATCGTGCTTTTCTGCATAAACTTGCTTCAAAATGCGTCCAAAAGGATATAATCCTTTTAATAATGGGATATCAATATTAATTCGAATATCTGCTTTCCAATGGAAATACTTGCTTTGAAATTTTTTTACATGCTTAAGAACCCACTTTTGAGTGGAAGGATCCATAGTGAAGGGAACCAGAAATTTTCTTAAATTTATCCGTCGAACCAAATAACCTTTTTTTAAAATTTTTTGTAAGAATTCATAATTTTGCTGCAAACTTTCGTTAGATTCTCCTGGAAGACCCATGATGAAGTTTAATCCAGGAAGAAATAATGCATTTCCATTCTTTCCTATTTTAGAACCAAATTGATTAATTACAGCAATTGCATTTTCAATTTCATCCGCAGTTGCTTTTAGATTATTGGCGCGAATTACTGTGGGATCTACTGATTCAACCCCAATTGCTGCGATATTTCCTTCAGTACAGTATTCAACAATTAATTTAGTAATTTCAATTGCTTCATTAGGATATAATGAGAAATTTAATGCATTTACATTATCGATATGCAGTGTCTTAAGATCTGGGCATTTTTCCCAAATTTGACTCAGCAATTTCTGAATAGCTGCTGGATTGGGTTTAGGATATTTTGGATGAAGATACTTTCCATGATGAAATGAATAAAAATCTGTTTGGGCACCAAGGCGAAAATGCCTTACACCCGTTTTATATAATTCATATATTTCCTCCACAACATCATCAATTTTTCGGTGTTGTGTCGGACCTTTTAAGGGTTCAATGCAAAATCTACACCCTCCGGTGCGATAGCGTGGACAACCTTGAAATGTTTCGATCTCACAAATAAGATTTCCTTCTGGTTCTTGTTTGAAATTTGGATGTTGATGAATTAACCGTGATGGGCCCCTTGTTGCAAAAGCATGAATTGAATGAATGGAAGGACGTCTTATTTTTTCAAGTGTTTGAAGTGTTTGAGATGTCTTAAGGTTTTGATCCGCTTGAAATCGCATGAAAGACTGCTTATTTTGTTTTCTTTGTTTGTTTCTATTATTTTGATTATTTCTTATTTCTTGAATTGTCTTAGTTAGAGTTTCTAAATATTGTGAAAACAATTTGAATAGTGCCCATTCTGCATCATCATAGAGAATTAAATTGAAATTTAACCGTAAATTCTCCGTTTGTCGACTAACTTGCCCACCGCCTTCACCAATCCCATATTTGGTGGCAGGACCACATAATATAGAAAATGAATTCTGAAATAATGTTGAAAAATCTCGTAGTTCTCGAAAACTGATTGGCGTTCCTCCTAAATATTTTCCTGGAACGGATACTCCGGATAAAAATATTACTATATCTATCTGGGATTGTAGTAATTCAATTTTATGACTGCGAAATTGATCAATCGTTCGATATAAGAATTCAGATTGAATATTTCCAATTTCTTCAGCTAATTGGATCGCTCCTGCAATATATCTCGGTAGAGGTGCTAAAAATGGAGGAACACCTAAACATCCTGGTTCATCGATATATCCATCTATTAGTAAAATGCGAAAGAACGGCGCTGAAGAAATATTCTTCCCCATAGGTGCTTAAATATTTGTTCCTTTTTGGAAATTCTGATTTTAAGAAAAAAGCCAGAGAAGATAACATTTTTTTATGTTCACTGTTTTTTTCGTATATAGAATATGAATTTGAATCATTCTGCAAAATCCAGAAAAAAACGTGCATTAATTGTTGGAATTGGTGGACATGCCCATGTTTGGCGAAAGGCAATAGAAAACCATCCACAGTGGGAAATCGGAGCAGTTGTTGATACAAATACCGATAAATTGGAGCATGCTCCGAAAATATGGGGGATTCCAAAAGGTGAATGTTTTACTTCCATGGAAGAAGCAATCCAATTCGGCAAAGGGCCTTATGATCTCGCAATTTTAGTTACCCCTACTTATACTCATCATGTATTATCCATGGAAGCTCTGGATCTCGGTTTAAATGTGTTAAGCGAGAAAAACATGGCAAGTACAATTTCTCAAGCGCGTGAAATGGTAAAAACTGCAGCAAAATATCCAGAATTATGCACCGCTGTAGGAACTCAAACTCGTTTCTTTCCCCATAATTGGTCTGTAAAGAAAACTTATCTTGAACGTAAAGATTCGCTAAAATCGATCACATCCTTGAATCTTACTTATCTGTACAATTGGGGAAAAACACGCCAAGGGTGGCGCCGATGGCTACGCGATCTATTTTTAGAAGATATGGCTCCCCACCATTTGGATTTAATTAGATATCTTACAGAGATGGATGTAGTACAAGTTCAAGGTGGAGTGAATTTTAAACCAAGCTTTTCGTACTTTAAAGGATCTTCAACCACATTTGCGATTTTTGCCTTAGCGCGCCCACAAGATTATTATAATCCTGATAACTGGATTTACGCAACATATAGAGGCGATTGGCAGAAAAAAGGAGAATTATATCATCGTTTAGATCTTAATTGTGAAGAGGGTGAAATCAATTTATTTGAGAAAAATAAAGAAAAACAGCTCTCGTTAACTGAATTTGAGGATCCTGAAGGATTTAAATATCACACGACTGAGATTCCCATTACTTCAGATGTGGAATACAATGCACAAAATTACTCCTCAGAACTATTCCTTTTAGAAGAATTTTATCAAGGAATTGAATCTTGTGGAAAAATACAACCTCAAACCAATTTTAAAGATGCAATTAAATCATTCGCAATTACACGTGGTATTGTGGATAGTTTTGAGCAAAACCGTGCAATTTTCCTTCCTGATTACTGGAAAAATCTAAATCTCGATGAAGGAAGATAGAAAAAACCAATTAGAAAAAAAGAAAGAAAGAAGATAGAAAATTGGCAGAAAAATGGCTTATTTCCCATCTTGCACGCCTAATTGTGCAATTAATTGTTTTTTTTGAGTTTCAATATCTCTTGATAAACCAAATGTATCTGCAAATTGATCTGTAGTATATAATTCAGATGAACGTCCCTTTTTTCTTGCTTCAATATATCCTCTATCAACTAAAAACTTCACATGTTCATAAGCAGTAGAACCGCGAAGTTTAACCAAAGTAGATTTCATTAAAGGTTGCTTTAGTGCTATGATGGTTAAAGTCTTCAGTATTGCATCTGGAATTAAACCACCGCTGGCAAATTTTTTCACTCGTGGAGTATATTCAGGTTTAATTTGCAGACTGTATTTATCTTGAATTCGAATTATTTCCAAAGCAGTTGAACGCATTAAATAATCCATGGCTAACTCATCCAACAATGCTTCCAAATCCCGTTTTTTGATATCCGTTTTCACATTTAACTCTTCTAATGAGACTGGGCGTCCAGCAACAAATAATGCACCTTCGACCACATTTTTTAAATGGATATGTGCCTCTTCTTCGTCACTCATTGGGGCAATTTTTGAATCATCTAGAAAAGCATCATCTTCTCCTTCTATTTCTTCTTCAGTTTCTATTTCTTCTCCTTCTTTTTCTTCAGTTTCTATTTCTTCTCCTTCTTTTTCTTCAGTTTCTATTTCTTCTCCTATTTTTCCTTCAGTTTCTATTTCTTCTCCTACTTTTTCTTCAGTTTCTATTTCTTCTCCCACTTTTTCTTCTTTACTTAATTGAATATTTTCATCAATCGCGTCTAATTTCTCTTCTTCTTCAACAGTCTCTTCATTATCCTCTTTCTCTGTGGGTAAATCTAAACTTTCATCTAATTCTTCTAAGTCTGAGAGTATTTCATCATCGAATTCGTTGTCATTATCCAAAGATACTTCTAAGTTATTATCACTTTCTGGTTTGTGATTATTATTTGAACTTATATTTTGATTTGTGTTTTGGATTTCACTTGACTTTTCTGCTAATTTTTCAGATAATTTTTTATCTTGATTTTTATTCTCTTCTTCTGACATGTTTATTGCCTCTTAACTTTATATTTTAGAATTCAATGCTGGTTTGATCAACTAATTTTATATATAATGGTGATTTGGTGTCATTTTGATGAAGGACTACTTTTCCTAGTGATGCTAAAAATAACATTTCTTCAAATGTCTGAATATACTTAACCTTCTTTTCTAACAACTTCTTTTCTTGATCATTATATATCATTTTTTTAAAATATTTCATTGAAATTGTGCGATCGGGTGGATTTTCCATACGAACAATTTCAACTAATTGACGATGCCGTTTCTTAAGTCGCTCTTCAATTGTTTCTTCACTTCCTGTTATATGTTTGAGAATTTCTGCAGGAAGCCTTCCTTTACCCCGTTTTCTTACTTCCTTCTCTCTTTTTGCTTTTTGTTGCTCTCGGCGAATTCTCAGCTTTTCTCGTTTTTGCATGGTTTCTATAATAGCTCTACGCATGGCTCCAAAAAGCTCTTCAGAAGTTGCAATTTTGCGTGCCTCCCGTAATGGCTGTGCAATTGCTTTTGGAATTTGCCGACGAATTCGTTCACGCATTTCTGCTTTTTGAATTTCCTCTTCTTGCTTTATTACTCCCGTAATTTTCGTGTGATATAATTGAGCTGAAGAATATATTGCTAACCCTGAGATCCGAAAATCTATCAATTCTTCAGCTACCATTTTAGCAGTAAAATCTTCAATTAGTGAAGATAAATCGAATTTAGTAAAGTCTACTGTTTTTGCTAAATCAGGATCTAACAGGCTGCGATAAGGTTCTTCCAACCACCACTTCTTTATCTGGGGTTCCTCTTCTATTATTTCTCCCTTATTCGCCTCTTGTTCTTCTAAATCATCCCCAATCGAAATTACTTCCTTTATTACAGGTTCTTTTGGAATAGATGAAGATTTTTTCTTTTTTACTGTAGTTTTTTTCATCTTTTTTGATGACTTTTTCTTTAGCTTTTTAGTTGAAGTTTTCTTTGAAGTCGATTTTGGCGCTTTTGGAGTTGATAAAGTTGCTTGTTTGGTTGTTTTCTTTGATTTTGTTGTTTTCTTTGTTTTTTTTTTTGTTGAACCTTTCTTTTTTGAAGTCTTCTTTCTAGAACGTTTTTTAGATGTGGTTTTTTTTTTTGGCATTTTTCTCCCCATTTAGATTATTCTTTTTTATTTTATTTTTTATTCTGATTTTTGTTAAGATTCGGGATGATCTTTAACAACTTCAACTTCTGTCTCAAAATCGTCTCGTTTCTTTTCATCCTCCAAATTTACGGTAAATATATCAGTAATACCATCATTCATTGCGACTCCATAAATTCTATCTGCGTTTGTAATATTTTCTTCACGATGACTAATTACTAAGAATTGCGATGATCTAGCATATTCTTTGATAACCATTGAAGTGCGATAAACATTTGGGCCATCAAGAGCAGCATCAATCTCGTCCATAATATAAAATGGGGCAGGATAGAAGTTTTGGATAGCAAAGATGAAAGAAAGTGCAACTAGTGTTTTTTCTCCCCCTGAAAGAATATCCAGTGAAGAAATCTTCTTGCCACGCGGGCGGGCTTCAATACTAATTCCTCCTTCAAATGGGTGTGCTGGATTTTCGAGGATCATTTTTGCTGAGCCACCTGGAGAGAGTTTTTGAAAGATAGAACTAAATACTCGATTAATTTCATGATATGCCTTCATAAAATTGCGAGTTTTCTCTAATTCAATACGATCGATTGAATCTAATATTGCCTTTCTTTCACGTTGTAATGTTTGCCTGCGCATATCGATTTCGTCCCATCTTTCCTTAACTTGGTCGTATTCTTCAATTGATTTAAGGTTTACTGGTTCTAATGCTTTTTTCTCTGTAGTAGATTTACCTATTTTTTGGTTTAAGGATTCTTCAGAAAGATCATCAGTAACTGGTGGAAGTGTTCCGTAATCCTTTGATTTTTCAAATAATTCATCAATTTTCTCTTCAACTACAATTTTCCGGGTTTCTAATCCATTAAATTTAGCAGTATTTCGGGAGAAATCAGCATTTAAATCGCCCAATTCGTCTCGAAGCGCTTTTTGTTTTTCCCAAGATTCATTTTTTTGCGATTGTAATTCGTTTAATGATTCAATTTGTTTTGAACGAGTTTCTTCCAAAGAAATCAAACTTTCGGTAATTTTTTGAATATCTTCTTGATAATCTGCTATTAAATCGCCCAATTCACCTTGTTCATCCTTAAAATTTTCTATCTCTTCTTCCCGTGCTTTCATCTGTTGTTGTTTATCTAGTATTTTTTCAATATTATTCATTTGTGTGGATAATTCTTTAGTTTTAGTGCGAAGTTCTTTTTCTTCAGATTCCAATGATTGTCTGGATGTTTGGTGCTCTTCAATCAATTTATTTTTACTTTCAATATCTTTTTCAAGTTTTGCAATATCTTCTTCCAAAATTTCATTCTGTTTTGTATTCTCTGCTATTTTTTCAGTATTTTCTTCAATTTCTGTCGTTAAGTTTTCGATATCAGTAATTAATTTTTGAACATTTTCGAGATCTTTAATTCTTCCATTAACTTCAGAAAGTTTATCATTTTCTTCATCAATTTGTGTTTGAATGTCATTACGAGTATCTTCAGCTTTTTCTCTTTGAGCTTTAATTTTAGCTATTTCTTCAAGATTTGCATCAATATCCTTTTGGATGTTTTTACTTTTTTCAGCAAGATCTTGAATTGTTTGTTTTTTATTTTTGATTTCATCTCGTAATCGAGTTTGATCTTGTTCAGCATTTTCAATATCATCGAGCAATCGCTTAACATTGCTTAATTTATTTAAATTTTCGGTAATTTGTGAAAGAATTTCTGTTTTTTTATCGATTTCAGTTTGCAGGGATTTTGTATCTTTCCAGAAATTTTCAGAAGCCTTTTTTATATCTGAAATCGCGGTTGTTATTTTTGTGATTTCACCCTTTATTTCTTCAGATTTTTTGGTTTTATCTTCATTTTCTTTTTTACATGCTTTGGATTTCTTCTCTGATTCATCAATTTTTGTTTGTAGCTGTTTTAATTCCGAATTTACTTGTGATAATTCGCGTTCTTTTTGTTCTAGTTGAGCTATGATTCGAGTTAACTGAACTGATATTTTGGATAGATCTTCAGATTGAGAACTAATAGCAGAATTCAGATCTTCTAAAGCCCGATAATGTTCTGATGTATCTGCCACAGCAACAGCTTGTAAAGCAACACGAATTGAATCGAATTTGTCGGTAAAATCTTGTATAAATCCATCGAAATTTCCAGTAGATTCTTTTAATGCTTCATCACTCGCATCTTGTACTACTTCATTAAGTTGAATCAATGGTTGTTCTGCATTTTCAATTAATAATTTTAAAGTATTAACTGCAAAATTTAGTTGTTCTTGGATTTCTTTTGGATCTTCTGGATTCATTTCTGATATTTCTTCTATAGATCGCAACATATCGGTAACATCTAGCACAAATTCTTTGAAGACTTTACCTGATTCATCAATTGCTACTTGACTGACATTTTGAATATCAGATTTGATATCACCTGCAGAACGATCAATATCTTGAATCAAATTAGTTAGATTATCTAGTACTGTGTTTAATTCGATTTGAGTTTGGCTATATTCTTCTTCCTTTTTATCTATTGTTTCTTGAAGTTTGGTTCGCTCTTCTTTCATCTGGTTGATTTTAGCTTGGAAATTTTCAACTTGATTTTGCAATTTTTCTTTTTGTTCTTTTTGGGTTGTAATTTCTTTTATTAAATTTCCCTTGATAATTTCTTTATGCTGTTTTTCCCGTTCTGATGTATGAAGTTCTGATTCTGCAGTTTTTAATTCAACACGTAATCCAGAAAGGCGTTTTTCAAGATCGGTCAATTCTCCTTCCAATGCTCGTCGTTTCAATTCCAAGGTTTCTTGTTTATTTTGACTTCGTTTTTGTTCATCATTTGCAGAAATAAGTTTTTCTTTAAGCTTTTTTAACTGTTGAGAGATTTCTTTTTCTTCAGTTTTTAATTTTTTAATTTGGTCTTCAACTGCTTGACCTTTGGTTAGTTTTTCATACTCGTTTCTATAATCCTTTTTCTTCTTTTCAAGTTCTTGTATACGGGTTTCAAGCATGTTAATTTCTGCACCTGCAGAAGAGATCGCAGCTTGAATTTCTGCTTGCGATTTCGATAATTTGTCGCGTTTCATCTCCGATGATTGAATTTCCCCATCAAATTGTTTTTGTAGTGATTTTTGGACAGTAATTTGCTTTTTCAATTCTAAAATTTTTTCTTGGATGGATTTTGCTTCACTTTTTGCTTGTTCCATCGCTTCTGTTACACTTTCTGCATTTTTTTGTAACTTTTTTAAATCTTTTTCAAGTTGAGATTTTCTTTTCTCATTCTTTTTAATAGTTTTTTCTAGAATTTTGATTTCAGTAGTTAAAGCTTTACCATCTTGCTTGATTTTGGAGATTTCTTTATTAATTTGAGCTTTTTCATTGTTAATTTGTGCAATTTTTTGTTCTTCTTCTTTCTGTTTCGCTTTATTTTCATCAATTAATCCTGAATTTTCATCTAATGCTTGTTGAAGATTTTCAATTTCTTCTTTTGTCTTATTAATTAAATCATCATAAGTTTGACCTTCTTCCAGTTTTTGCTGAAGTGCTTCCAATTTTGCGATATTTTGTTTAAGTCTTTTTAAGTTTTCTTCAGTTGCTTTTAATGTTGCTTCTTTGGCTGAAAGTTCTGATTTTTGAGATGTTATTTTTTCATCCATTTTGGATTTTTCTGTCTCTTGCAATGCAATATCTTCTTCAAGACCTTTCAAATAGAGTGCTTCTGCTTCAATTTTATCTTTTTGTCGCTGAATTCGATTCTTTAGATCTTCGATCACTAATTGAGTGGATTCCATTTCTGCAGCAATATCATCTTCTTCTTGACGCATTTTATGGATCTTTAAAGCAATTAATTGTGCGTTGAATAGATTTACTTGATTATCAAGTTCTTTCCATCGTAATGCATCATTTTTTTCTTTTTCTACTTTTTTTAATTGAACAGATACTTCTTTGAAAATTGCTTCAAATTGTCCCAAATCTTTATCTGCTTTTTCTAACTCTTTTAATGTTTTATCTTTCATTTCATCATATTTACTTAGTCCAATCAACATTTCTATGAATTCTCTACGTGCATTTGGGCTCATGTGGGTTAGCTCTACAATTTTTCCTTGGAGAACAAATTGATTTGAACCATCTGGATCGATATTCGCTTGAGCTAGTGCATTTAAAATTGCTGTTCGAGTTGAAGCTTTCCCTTGAATTCGGTATCCACTAGTACCACTACGTTTAATCCATCGAGAGACCTTAAATTCATCAGAATCTGAAGGAAAGACCCGATCTTTATTGTCAAAAACTATTTCAACTTCAGCTCGAGTAGCGGGTTTTACTTTTTTAGATCCCGCAAAGATTAAGTCTGTTAGTTTTGTTGCACGCATAGTTGATTTTGCCAGCCGCCCTAAAGCAAAACAAAGTCCATCTATAACATTGGACTTACCATTTCCATTTGGTCCGACAATACATGTAAAACCTTTGGCGAGATTAACTGATACTGTTCGGTTTCCAAAGGATTTGAAACCCGTCATTACTACTCGTTTAATATAAGTCATTGAAATGTAGAACTCCTATGATGAAGTAAGTGTAATACAAGAATGTGAGATTGATCCTAAAATAATTTAGCGGTTGTAGGCTAAAAATTTATTAGCTGAAATACTAAAAGCGCGTATTACTTAAAATTAGTGACTACAAATGAATAGTAAATCAAAATATCTTCTTTTGTACATTCTCAAACTTGATGGACAAATTGAGGAATTGGATTTAGATGATCTCCCAGATAAGCTAATTTCTGTTAATGTAATTTATTTATACCATAGTGAAAAGAAGCGTTTGTATGTTTGGGTAGGAAAAAATGCTGGACAAAAATTAAAAAATTCAATTCCAATTGCGGAAAAAATAATATTGGAAAAAAACCCTGAGATATCAATAATCCGACATTTTACAGTGGATGAAGGGAATGAATCAAGTGATTTTTGGGCAGATACACAACTTGATCAAGAATTAATCAGAAAAAAGCAAAGAAGGTGGGCTGAATTCCGTCTTGAGAAATATGCTTTTCTAAGCGATTTAAAGATAAACATTACATCAGCTAAAAATGTAGGAAATTTCGAAACTGCGTTAGATTACATAGAACAACTTATTCAAACTGCCCGCGAAATTTATGATTGGGATATTATTGAAGAATATACTAATTTAAAAGAACAAATTCTTCGTGTTAAGGATTTGAAATCAAGAAAATCTGAGATAAAAAGTCAAATCCCTCACATGATTGCAAAACTTGACTCTCTAATTAAAGATAAAAAATTCCTTGATGCTCATAGTATTTCTGAGGAGATTCACGAATATTATTCCATTCTCTTCAATGAATCAATACCTTCAAAATTTCAACGTTCATTAAATTCTGAAAAAATACTTTATGATAATTATTTACGGCAAAAAAAAGATTTTCAAGAACTCTTAGAACAGTTTGAAACACTTTTTCCTGAAAGAAATTTAAAAGATCTTCACCGAATTGGCCAGAAGATATTACGAATTCATGAAGAAATTCCTGAATTAGAAATTAATTCTTCAACCAAGGAAAAAATTGATAAAATTGAAGATGATTATAAACTATGGGAAAAAGAAGAGCAGAAATTTAATCAAAAATTAAAAAAATTTAAAGAAACCTATGAACATGCAAAATACAAACATGAATATGAGCAAGCATTTCAAATTATTAATCAAATAATCGATTTTCTTAATTCATCCAATCATTCTTCTGAATTAGTCCGATGGAAAAAGGAAAAAGAAACATTACAAGAATTAAAAGATGCATGGAGTAAACAGGAAAAGGAGACACAATCAAAAAGAAGTAAAAATATTGAATATATACAAAATGCAAAAGAAGAAATCGAACAATTTTTGAATAACCATCAATTTCCAGAAACTTTTACCCATGTAGAAAAGCTTTATTTATTTGCGCTTCAAACTAATGATGAAGAATTACAACAAGATGTATCAGATTATCGAGATCAAATCAATGAAAGAGTAACTAGTCTCAAACTCTTAGAAGATCTGGTTAAAAAAATAGATTCTTGGGAAGAAAATCTCCTTGAACTGGAAAATAAAAGGCAATATAATAAAATTCTGAGTGATCTTGCAATTTTTCTTTCAAACGATATTATATCTAATTCTCCAGAGAATAAAGAACATTTAGAGAAAATAAAAGCATCAATAGAGAAAAAGAAGGCAGCATATGAAGAAAACCTCTCTTTATATAATAGGCTTCGTAGTGAAATTAAAGAAAATGAGAAAAATTTTCAATGGCGGGCATTGAAACGAAATACGGAACGCATTATAGAGATTCTCCCATTAATTGAAAAAGATGATGAGATACTAAGATATAATGATCTCCAAAAACTTGCTTCGACGAAAATAGAGGAGATTTTGACACAACGTGCCAAAGAACAGGCAAAATTACTTGAAAAAGCCAAAGAAGTTGAAGAAATAATCAAAGTAGAGAAAAATATTCTTCCTTTAGTTGAAGAATTACCTTTAGAAGATCTTTTACCGAACTTATCCGATGACGTAAATGAAGTTCTTGCTCAAATAGGTGCGTTATTAGATGAACAACGTGTAGATGTTAAGAAAGAAATGGAAAGTTCTTTATTACTCACAAGTAAATCAGGTGAAACAATGGAAATTAAATCAAAATCACAAATATTTATGTATTCTTCAGATTTAAATAAAAATTCCGAAGAAACTTTAAAAACTTCGTCATTTAGGGTTAATTCTGGTTTTGATAATCCATTTAATGATGCGATTACTGAAGCTATTGTTGAAGACATTATTCCTTATAATTTTGAAATTTCAGAGATAACAATAGATGGAATCGAAAATGAAGTTCAACCAAGTGAAGAATTACAGAAAGAAGGATTGGTTCTTCATTGGAAATTAAGTGATATCCCCGCAAAAAAATCAATTAAGATAAATTATGAATTACGGCAACGTGTATCGCGAACTATTTTAGTTCCATTAAAAAATCAACTGAAGGTTATAAAAACCCATACAAAAATTAAAACTTATTCCCCCGAGGGGTTGTTCCAAGCAACAATGTATTTCAAAAACAAATTTCCCCAAGCAATTTTTGGGGTTATAATTGAAGATATTATCCCTACTTTTTATCACTATCAAATAAAATTACCAAAAAACATTCTTCCTGAAGCGCAAAATGAACAACCAGTTGGTGCATTGATTAAGTGGGCATTTAAAGAAATTCTGCAAGAAAATGAGATATTACATGAATATCAAATGATTGAAATGACTCAATTCGAAAATTTGAAGATTATTGTAGATAATCTCTCAAGAAACGCTCAGAATATTTTGGATCAAGGAGATATCGAAAAAACTGCAGAAATCTATAGCCAAATATTGAAACGCTTAAATAAATTTATATAATTAAAGATTAAATCTTTTTTAAAATAACTTATATTATTAATCTTTTTTATTTTAACTAAAAGGAGTTCATTGATTTGACAGAAATCTCACAAAATTCCCCTCTTGGAGTGATTTTTGCCCATTGGGATGAAAATGAAGGTCCTAAAATCGATTTACTTGAACCAAACCCTTGGAATTTTGGAAATCCAAAAATTATTACTCGCCAAATATTTCTAAATGCAAAATCACTCTTATTAGAGAAATTTTGGAGCGATTTTTCTTCTTTTAACATTTCAATTCCTTTTAATTTATATGAAATAAGGGGAAGGGTACTTATTCACACAAAACAAGAGTCATTTTCAATGAAATGGCAACCATTTTGCATTGCTGTTGTTTTTCCTGATGAATACTCAGAACTTATTCTTCCAGAATATGACGAAATTATAGAGCAATTCGCTTTACAAATCACACTTAAAGGAATTGGTGAATTTCAAGACAGCATTTCATCTGATAAAGTTATCTCAAAATTCTTAAAAGTGTACCAAACCCTAGAGAAATCACTAGAATCAGAAGTACAAATTGATTCAAATTATTCATTTTCTGTTGCAGTCGAGGATTTTAAAAAAGCTCTTGTAGAGTTTCAAAATAGAAATTTCAAATATGCGTACAGATTACTTCAAAAACCTCTTGAAAAATTCAACAGGGAAAATCATGAAAAACTTTACATGGAAGCACTTTATCTTAAGGGAACAATGATAATTAAAGAAAAGAAATTTAATACTGCTGTAAACATATTTCAGAATTTAATCCCTATCGCAAAGCAATTAAATCACCAAAAGTATCTCGAAACAAGCCAATTTTTATTGGGCTTTTCTCTATATTCAAGCTTTCAATATTCAAAAGCAATTAAACAACTAAAATCACTTTCACTTCAAAGAACTAAATATATTTCATTTTTTCAATATCATTTTATCCTTGGTAGATGTTATTCAAAATTGAATCTTTATAGTAAAGCGATTGAGGAATTTATTAAATCAAATCAATTTTTCAACTCTAATCAAATTCAAAATCTTAGTCAAAATATGCTTAAACAAAAAGGGTTAATTAATTATCATCTAGCATTGCAATATTATTACCGCACAATAAATTCCATTAAAAATGCAGGAATTAAAAAATGGCAGCAAATAAACATCCATGAAAATTCAGATTTAAAAAATTCTCTTGAGTATCTCGCCCAAGCTGCAGAAATCTGGGAAAAACTAAAAGATTATAACCAATTGATCATGATTTACCCCCTTATTTCGCAAATCTATAGTTTTGATGATAGTTATTCTGAACAAGTGTATTATCTTGAAAAAGCTATCGATTCTTGTGAAAAGATAAGTGATTTTTCTAATAAAATTAGATTTCTACTTCAAATTGTTCAGATTCACGAAAAATTTGGACATTTCGGACAAAATGTTAATTTATTGCAGTTTTTCATGCAAGATACGGCAAATTTTATTTTATTAGATCGCTTATCTATTGCAAAATTCCATTTTATCTTAGGAAAAAACCTTCTCCTTTCAGAACAAAAACAAGAAGCTATTATCGAATTAATTACTGCGCTTAATCATTATAAAAAAATAAATAAAGCTGTTGCAGAAATGGAAGAAATTTTTGATCTCTTAAGTATAATTTATAATGATGATGTAGAAAAAAAACATTACTACCTTAGGCAAAAAGAAAAGTTAAAAGAACAATTATTGGCGAGAAGGAGTGAGCAGACTTCAAAATTGGGTATTTTACGTGATTTATGGATATTCAGCAGTAGTGGGATCGAATTATTTACATATGCCCCAGAACTTTCTTTTGATTCTATTCTTTTAGGTGGATTTCTTTCTGCTCTTCAAAATTTTAGTAAGGAGCTTACTAAACAAGAGATCAAGAGTATTCAGATGGGAGAAAGCCGATTTGATTTCTATTTAGAACCAGATAAAGAATTTTTCATTTTAGGTCGTTGTTCGATTTATTCAACAATTGATGAATCAAAAAAAATATTATCCTTTATTTATCACAGATTTTATGATATTTATAAGCAAGAACTCGCTAATTTTTCAGGAAATGTCGTTTGTTTTGATAAATTTTTGCAAGAATTGCTTAAAATGGATCTTGATATGGTGAAAATATTAAAATAGGTGAAAAAATTTACAAAATGATTTCTTGGTGAACCACATTTGATTCAAAAAAAAAATAAGAAATCTCATGAATATTCACCAGAAGAAAAAGTTCTCAAAAATTTTGAGAAAGAGTTAATTACACAGAAAAAATATTTGGTTGCGTTGGAATTGTCTATTAAGTACCAAGAAGAATTACAAAATGAATTAACACAATTGATTAATTCTGAATTTAAATCAAATAGTGAGTTATTTCATATTTATTTTAAAAATCATTCTGAACCAATATTTGCTTATGATATTGAAGAAATACATAAAAAATTGCTTTGTTTTTGTGCAATTGAAGTATTTCCTTCATTAAATTACAAAGTATATATTAAAGTGGTGAAAAATATTTTTCGTTCAGAAAACAAAGATCTCGTTTTGCAGGCAAAGATTAGAAGAATTTTTAGTAAGATTGACGCGAATATTGTAATATCTCACGGATGTAATATAAAAGAACGACAACTAGCTTTGAAATCAAAAAAAAGGTTAGAGAATTCTGAATTGTGCTTGCAAAATGCTTTAAAATCCAAAAATGATGCTTATTGTATATCAGGGATTGGGTTATCAGCATTTGAAGATTATTTTGGATATGAAAGAATAGCCTGTAAGTTTTTTAAGCATAAATGGCATTGGAAATCCTTTTTCCGAGCAATGAATTGGAGTTATCGAAATCTTTTACTTCAATCAGAGCACCATATTTGCTTAGATTGCCATAAAACACAAAATGTACTATTGTATTGCTTGGAAGATGCCTTTGTATCTATGATGATCTTTATATGGTATGAAAAAAATAAAGAAAAAATTCTTGGATAATTAGATCTTTAAAAATTGTCATGTTTATAGAAAGATGTTAACTTTCTTTTAATATTTTAATTCTATTTTTTATTTCTTCCATTTTAGATATTTGATTCATGTTTTGATAAGTTTCAGCGGCCATTTCCAGATATTTAATAGATTCTGGAATCTCTTTTTTTTGTTTTTCATAGATACTTGCCAAATGGAGTAAAATTCGGACTTTCATAGAAAAATCCTCTAGATTATTTGCTAATTTTAAAGATTCTAAATAGTATTTTAATGCTTTATTATAATTATTCCGATTTTCATATGTTGTTGCTAAATTGGATAAATAACTTTCCTTTTTCCATAATTCATTCAATTTATTAGCAATTACAATAGCCTGAGAAAAAAAATTTATACATTTTTCAAATTCTTTCCTTAGAAAGTGAATTATTCCAATATTATTAAAAATATCTGCCTCAAAAGATAGATTTTTCCATTTTTTATTTACTTTCAGACTCTGGTTAAAAAATTGCAATGCTTTGCTGTATAGCTTTAATTTTTTATATAATTCGCCTATATTATTGTTAATTCTTGTTTGATATTCTAAATTACTAACTTTTTCATAGATCTCTAGTGATTCTAAATAATATTGAATTGCTCTTTCGTCTTTGGATAATGATTTGTATATGTTACCTAAATTTCTGAGAATATCTGCTTGATGGTAAATATTCCCTGTTTTTTTTTCAAGCTTTAAAGATCTTGATAAATTTTGAATCGCGTCTTCATATTGTTCTAATTTATAATTAGTCAATCCAATATTGTAAAGTGTATCTGCTGAACCTTCTATATTTCTAAGTTTTTCTTGAATTTTAAGCGCTTCTGAATAATATTGAAGTGCTTTTTTGTATTTTCCACGTTTAAAGAATATCGAACCTATATTATTTAGTGCATCTGCTCTATCTGATAAAATGTCTGATTTTTGAGCTAAATTAGATGATTCTATATAATTTTTAAGAGCTAAATCATCAGATCCCTTATGTGAATAAATAAGGCCAATATGATTATGACAAAAAGCAGCCATTTTCAAACTTTTTGAACTTTTAGCAATCTTTAGTGCATTAAAGGCCTTGTCTAGAGCAGTTTTATAATCTTTTAATACTTTATGTACAATCGCAATATTAATGAGAGTATTGATTTTTCCTTGAATATCACTTAGCTTTTCAGAGATTGCTAATGATTCTGAATAATATTTTAATGCCTTTTTATAATGATTCAATTTATAATATGCATATCCAATATTGTTTAATATTTCTGCTTTGATAACGAGATTTCCTACAGAATTGCCTAGTTCTAATGCATTTTGGAAAATTTTTAAAGATTTTTTTATATCATTCTGCAATAAATAGACCGTTCCAATGCGATTAGTCAGAATTTCTTGTTCTTCATAATTTTCTTTTTTTTTCGCGATTTTTAACGCATTTTTATAAAATTTAAGTGCTTGTGCCATATCTCCAAGATTCTGATATAAAAACCCGATATTTGTAAGAATCATCGTTTTTAGACTTGAATCGTTGATTTTTTCTGCGATTAATAGAGAATTTGAATAATTTTCTAAAGCAATATTAAACTTCCTTTTATAATAGTATATTGTCCCTAAATTGCTCAAAATTGCTGCCTTTAAATGTTGGCTATTGCTTGATTTCAAGATATCTAAACATTTACTAAAACATTTTTCAGCTTCATTTATTTTATATAACCCTACATAGAGATTACCTGCAAAAGCATACTTTTTTTCTAAGGAGATTGAAATATAAGTGGGTAATGTTTTAAGCCATGAGTTAAAATTTTGTGGTTTTTGAGAAATATCCCTTTGAATTAGATCATAAAAGGTTTTTTTATTCGAAAGGTAATTTTTAATAAAATTCACTGTGTTTGCTTCAATTTCTATAATCGGAAATTTATTATTTACGCAGATTTCTGCCAGTAAATCATTTGTTCCTTTATATTTTGAGTCTATTCGATTTACTTTGATAAGATCACTATTTGAATGAGTAATCCAAATTAACTTTTTCAAATTGTGGATCCTTTTTAATAAAGGGCTGATATCAAAATCATCGTTGCCGGAATATCCCATTACAATTAAAATTCGCTGATTCAATAGATTTCTTAGAGTTTCTTGTTTATAATTCTCTACAGCGAAAGTTTTACCTATTTCGCGATTTTTCCCTAAAGCATCTATAGTAGTAACCAAGAAGTCAGAAGTATTTTTTCCAGTTATAATATTTTTTTTACTTCCATGAATTTTATATATGGGATATTTTCCAGATCTATAAATCTCCTCAGGTTTAGAATATTTCTCAAAATCTTTTCTTGTAATTATAACTTGAATCTTTTTTTTGTTCTTTTTTTTAAGTAAGCGGCAAAGAGCGATTTCAATCATATAATCAAAATTTGTGGTTAACACATAGGATCCACTTTGAATTTTGTCTGCTAAATAATAATGTATAAGATTTGGTTCTTTTACTAAATCAAAATAATCTAAAAAATCTAAATTATGATCAAAGCTATCTTGAATTGATTCTACCAACCGTTCATAACTTAAATTTTTTAGATTTTCTAAATTCTTCTTCTCTTCATTGGGTGCACAGATCTCAATTAAATTTCTTGCAATTTCAATAGCTGATGGTAAATTTGTTGGAGCTTCCATCGAGATACCTGCACCAACTAAATAAGTTATTTCTCCCTTCTGCGGAATAATGGATCTTATTTCTTTAAGAATTTTACTTATCATTTTTATCACACATCCTTCTTTTAAAAATCATAAATAAAGATAAAAATCACATTATTATATAGTCATTTCTAAAAAATATAATTATATTACTTTTTTGTCTCAATATGTGTCTTTTCTCGACTAATTTACACCCTTAAGTGTGGATTATTTTTTAAATCTCTTGCTTGAGAAATCAAAAAATATTGCTATAATTAATATGAATTAGAAATTCTCTTAAATAGAATAATATAAGGTGTAGATTTGTGATTTTACTTAGAATATACATTAGTATAAGCAACTTTGTATATCAAGTATGAGTGCGAATAAGTTCAAGAAAATTTGGAATCTCCCTGATATAGGGGTTTTGTCTAATTGGATGTTTGATTTCGTTGGGTTTTAATATTTATTTGTCATATTGGTTGTATATGTGTATGTCTTTTCGGAATGTTCATGTTTAAGAATTATTTTGTTTAGTGATTGGCAAGAAAACAAAAAATGTTGTTCCAATGCCTAGTTTTGTGCTAAATGCGATTTCTCCATGATGTCTTCTGATTATCTCACAAGATGATACTAATCCAAGACCATTTCCTTCATTCTTTGTTGTTACGTTAATATGAAAGATTTTTTCCCTTATTTCAGGATTAATTCCTGGGCCATCATCTTGAATGGAAAAACATATGCAAGGAAACTCTATTTGAATCTTTTTTGAATAGTTTTTTTGATTGTTCCCCTTCCAATTTACTAAATCAATATCTCCATAACGTTTGAAGAATGAATATTCAGATTCATAATAAGAAAGTTCAATATACAAATTTCCATGATTACTCATCGCTTGTTTTGCATTCAACACTAAATTTTGGACAACTTGACTAATCTGGTCTGGATCAAAATCAATAGGTGGGATATTTCTAGAAATATTAAAATGATTCGCAACACTTGAACCAGCTAAAATAAATTTAGTTGAATCTTTAATTATTTCTTCTAAAGATGAGTTTTTTCGAATTGGTTGTCCTCCTTTTGAGAAGCTTAGCAATTGTCTTGTTAATCCAGTAGCTCTATGTGTTGCTTTTAAGGCAATATCAAGATTCTCCCGTAAAATTGGGATAAGATCAACTTGTGATTTTTCTTGAATATCTATCAACGAAATTGAAAGTATTCCTGAAAGAGTTGTAAGAATATTGTTAAAATCATGTGCAATTCCTCTAGTTAGTTCACTGAAATCTCTCTCATCCATTTTTGGATTACTATTTTCAATATTTATTGATAAATTTGTTTTTTCTTTTGATTGAATAAAAAGAAGGTATATATTATTTGCTAAAAGAAAGATGCACCCTATGAAAATTAAAAGAAACTTGTCTTTATAGTGGATATCAGTACTTGCAAGCAAAATAAAAAGAAATAATAAAATTACTCCTAAAATTAAGTTAAAAATTATAGGAATTTTCCACCTTAAGGTTGCTATTTTGCTTGATTCTTGTAGAGAGTTCACATTATATGAGTTTTGCATCTTTAACATTGCCATTTTATATTATTCCTGTTTTTTTAGGATATAACCGAAAATTGTTTTTTAATAATGTCTAAGCTGTGAAAATCATCCATTTTTATTTCCTTTAATGAAAATATATTGGAATAGTAATTTTTTGCATATAGTAATTTGAATTAATTAAATGTGGATTTCCTTCTTCTTTTATTTCTAAACAATGCATCTCTTTTAACTCTGTCTGCAAATTCCTTTTCTCCTTTCATAGATCTTTCAAGATAAAAAAATCATTTTTCCGTTTATTGTCGAATAAACAATATTAATATTCCTATAAAAAAATTTGGAAATCCGAATTATATAAAAGATATTCTGAATAACCTACCAATACTATACTATCTGAAATACAATGTTTCCTATGAAGATATTAGAAAAATATTAGATTTTCAAAATAAACTGTTGATTTCATAAAAAATTATGGGGCATTAACGAAAATAATAAAATCTATTAAGGTAAATAGAAATTATCCATGTAATTTAAGAGATTATAAAGGAAATAAAATGTGAATTCTTTTATAAATAATTGAATTTTTTCGCAAGATTTATATACTCATTTCCTCTCAATTAAAATGAGGGTGACCCTCATCATGAATGGACAAACAATAAAAAAATGGACGATATTCTTTTTCTCTATAGCTTTAGTCGGTGTATTCATAGGTTTTGTTATCACCGCAATTGACCACTCTGTTTTCTCCCAAGGCTTTTCAAATCTTGACATAAGTGGAAAAATAGGCGAGATTTGGATGCAAATTCAATCATTCTTTTCTGATTTCTCCTTATTGGAGAAGGAAGCTGGGGGTGCAGGAGGGACTCCTGGATAAATCGAATAGGTTTTTCTATTCCACAAATTCCTAAGGAGAATCCTGTTATTTTGCATCAATAATTTTTATATTACTCAAAATCCTTTTTTTTTATGAGTTAATTTAGAGGGATCAAAATTACAAAAAATATTTTACTTGATGATATTACATTCAAAGATATCCAAATTCTTCTTCATATTCATCGTAGACCTTTTGCAACATATGAAGAATTGGCAGGACTTACCAAAATACCAAAAACCACCGTATATGACATCGTTCAAAAATTACAACCTGCATTTTGGGTATCGGCAATTCCTAACTTAAGAAATTTAGGATTAACTACTTATGATATTTTTTCAGAAGTTAATTCTCTTTCAAATTTGCACTTTTTAGAAAAAATGGGGAGAATTCATCCATATATTTACTATTTTGCACGAATTTATGGAAAAATTACAGGTATTTATTTTCAATTTCGTAGTCCTATAGGATCAGGAGACAATCTTGAACTTTTATTTCGAGAATTAAAATTTCAAAATAAAATTGAAAACTTTTCTTTTTTACACTTTTCAAAACCATTCAATATTACACCATTTGATTTACGATATTGGAGTCCTGAGAATTATTCTTGGAATTTCGAATGGAAAAAATGGTTTCAAATTTCAATTTCAGAAGATTTTAGTAATCCAATTAAAAACCAAAAATTCCGCGTCAAATCATGGATTCAAAGAAGAGACATTGCTCTTTTAAATAAACTTGTTGTGAATGCGCGCCGTCCTAATACAAAACTTAAGGAGGAGCTTCGTAAACAAAATTATGATATAAATGATTCTACTTTAAGTCGAAGAAGAAAAAAACTCGAAACAGAAGTTATAAGTGGATATAAAGTTCAGATTGATCCAAAATTATTTGATATTGTTAATACTGTTTTAATCTGGGGATACGGTCCTGAAGAAGAATTAAAGTTAATACATCACCGAACAATTTTACATCCCATTCCTTTTTATTCTGTTTTTAATTATGAAAAATTTACCATTTATTGGTACCTTCACCTACCGACACATCAACTTTCTGATTTACTTCATATTTTACAAGAGAAATTATATGAACTTCATTTTGTCTATGTTGACTATCCAAAAGCAGAAGTTTTTAGCTTTGATCCAGATGGATTTAATGAGGATCTTCATGAGTGGAACCAATCAGTGGATTTCATTGTCCATGATGTTTTAAAAAAAATAAATAAAGAAAATTAGGTACGGTATAATTTTAAAATTAAAAAAGAAAGTCTTCTTGTGTGATTGTAACATTAATATCTTGGTTGATTTCAACAATTATTCCCATAACTTTCACATTTGTTATTTGAATTGTAGCAACTTTTGAATTCCCGAATAAAATGAGATCAGCTAAGAGCAAATATTGTGAACCACCAATATCATCTAATAAAGTATTGATTTTCATAGGAGAAGGGGTCTTTGTCGCTGTAAATGAAGATGTTTGACCATCTCCTGAGTATAAACCATCGAGATATATCTTAAATTGGGCATAATCTACTTTAACAGCAATATTTGTTGGATTAGAGATTAAAGCATTAATTTCTAAATTAACATCCATTGTTGGATTTAGTAGAGATCCTCCTATACTATAATTCGTAATATAAATATGTTCTACATCCACTTTAATTTGGTTAACTGCTCGATAATACAAGCCACCAAAGGTGCCAGTTCCTCCAAGAACTGTTATTATTATTCCTATTATCATTAATGTTCTATTTTTTTTTGAAAGCGTCATGCTTATATCCTTTTAAAATTATGTTAGTTGAATTAATTAAATTTTATTTTCTAAAGAAATTCTTTTATCTTAAAAGAAGAAATGATAGTTCGGATTTTACTGAATGTAAAAAAGTATCTTTAAATCCTCAAAATAATTCTGTCAATCAAAGATTTTTTTTAAATGCAACAAAAATTAAATTGAATAAAATAAATCCAAATAATTCTAAAAGGCTAATACCCACATGAATAAAGCATTATCACCGCTTCCTGAACCAAATTATTCAAATAATCTTACATTTCAAAAAAGCGAAGAAATTTCAATTTCAAAAAATAAAAAATATCGAAAAAAGAAGAAAAATAAACATGAATTCTACAGATTTTGCACTCCTGATTTTGATCAAATGAATAACATTGTATTTTGGAACAGCTTGGGTTTTTTCCTTTATACATTTTTGCTGAGGTTTGCAACTAATCAACTTTTAAATGGTTCCGGGACAGAGACAGGATTTGTTTTTGCTGCACAAACTTTTGGCGGTCTATTAATGACACCTGTTGTAGGTTATTTGACAGATCGAATATCAAAAAAGAAATTAGTCTTTATTGGTGCTGTGGGAAGAGGGATTTCTTATATTTTTCTTTATTTTGGTTTAGGATTTAATAACTTGATTCTTTTTGGTGTTGGTGTTTTTTTTCTTGGATTAGCTGTTGTATATTTTTGGACTCCATTGAATGCATTAATTTCACAAAAAACTTTTAAAACTGTGCGTTCAACCGCTTTTGGAAAGCAAGCGGGAATGATTGGTTGGGGAAACTTAATTGGAGCAATTTTTACGATATTATATTATTATAGTATGAATTTACTCATTCCAAATAATGCTTGGTTGTTATTTCTTCCATTAGTTTTATTCTGTGCATTTAATATCTTTGCAGGTATTCGCTTCTATCTTCGTGTAAATGAAAATGTTAATTTTGAGACATATAAAAAAATATATAGGAATCAAGAACATATTCAAAATTCAAGTAATTTTTTTTCTGAAACTAATTTTGCCAAGAAAATATTAAACAAAAATACTGAAAAATCGCATGTCTCTGAATCTTTCATTACTAAACCTTCCTTAAAATTGAAAACCAAACATTCCTTTTTATTGGGGATGTCAGTTCTATTAGTTACATTCATGATTTCAGCAATTAATCAAAGTCTTGCATCTCCTTTTCTCCAAATTTATATTACTGAGACTTTTTTTGCATCCCAAGATGCTTACCAAGTAGGATTTAGTATAATGCTTATTTATCTTCCATCTGAAGTTCTTTCTCAATTATTTGCCCCAAAGATGGGAGAATTAGGAGATAAAATTAATCCAAAAATCGCAATTTCAATTATTTGTGGAATTGGAAGCTTAGTTACCTGGCTTTTAATCAATACTTATTCGATTATTTTATTTGTTTTTATTTTATTAATTGATACTTCTTTAGCATGGGCAAATGGATTGGTTTTGGCAAATTTAATGAGTAGAATTTCTAAATCTAATCGTGGAAAGATATTTTCAGCTCGTCAATGGGTATCTCTATTTGGTGCCGCTATTGGACCAATATTAGGAGGATTTGCATGGGAATATTTAAATCATTATGCCCCTTTCATCATCTCAATTTTTGTTGAACTTTCTTTAATTCCTCTTTATTTGTTAGCAATTAAATGGCTGGATCCCTATATGGAAGAAAAGCTTTAAAATATAATATCGTTGATACTTCTTCTCTTGTAATTACTTTCAAGTATGCTTATTTTCAGAAACAACTAACCGAACAAGATGATTCAACCTTTTAAAATCTTTAGAAATGCTATCTTTTTTTGGATTCCAACCTAATGAATTATAGATTTGGGATTGGATTTGACGTGCTTTAATTGTCTTTAAAACGGGTACATTATAGAATTCTGTAATTTTCAGTTCTGCTTGATTTTTATTCAAAAAGGAATTTACTGCAGATAAGGCGATTTGTTGAGCTTTTTTTTCCATGATCTGGACATGTTTTATAAGATTTTGATGGTTTTGGTCGTCTGGATCAAATTTGGGTAAATAGAATGTAAAGGGAAGCTTGTGAATATCGCGTGCAGATTTTTCGATTTGAATTGCTTTAGTTATATCTGGGGCATTTAGGAAGCCTAATACATAATATGCTTCATCTAATCTCGAGAAAGAAAGAAAATAATTCGTTGTATCGATAATAACTTTTGGTTCCTTAATAATACAAGCCTTTACATAAGATCCGCTCCGTTGATAAACAACTTTATATGGACTTCGATGCCTAGGCTGGATTAAATTATTATGATAGTTAATTCTTTCCCATAAAGTCCGAATAGATGCACCCGTCTTGAAATTTTGTTGGAAAATTTGTTCTAATACTTGATAATAGCGCCAAGCCAATGTTTCTGATTCTGAAATACGAGTATATCCCCCAGTCGCTTTATTTTCCTGAATAGGAATAAAGGCATAATCCCAGTAAAGATAAGCAAAGGGGACCAAGTGTTTACTTTTCAAAACAGGAAAAATATAGGAAGAATCCATGATTATTTTTCCTTTTTTAATTATTTCGGGGAATTCTTCTAATTTTTTTTCAAGATCGAAATCCCAAGTCAATTTAGACTCATTTGTCATAGGTTGAATAAACATCCTACCAGAAGAACTTTGTTTTGGAAAGATAGAAAGTAAAGCACGGGGAAAAATATCTGCTCCACGATAGCATGAATTCTTATATTGATTTATTCCGTGAGGGAGTAGCTCTGTTAATGCCTTTTTTTCTTTTAATCCTATTAATTTAGTAACCAGCAGCTGGTTTTTATGCTTTTCAATTCTGTACGGAACCAAGAAGATACGATTTAATTGTTTAATTCTTAGGCTTTGTCCTATTTTTTCAATTTGAAACTGAATTTCTTCAATTTGTAATTCTTTTAATTCTTCCTCAGTTCTCCTCAAAGGAGGATTATATCTTGCAAACAAACATATATTTGATATAGGAAATAAATTTTTATCAAAAGTCCAAATTGAAATTTCATCAAAATCTGTGAATTTCCGCGTTAATGCATGATTGCTTCCATTAATAAAAGCCTTACTAACAATAAATCCTATTTTACCTTTAACTACCAGATAATCTCGACATTGATAAAAGAAAAGTGCACTGATTTCAATATTAGGTATTTGATGAGTTGATGGTTTTAATTCCAGTATTTTTGCAAGGTTTTTTATTTGCTCCTTATATTCTAAATCTTGCATACTCTTCACTGTGATCCAAGCAGGATTTCCAATTATTAGGTCAAATTTCTTTTGTATCATAGATATTGGAAAGAACTTGTTTTTCCAAAATAGTACGCTTTCATTATAAATATGAAGTTCATTAATTGGATATTCTATCCCATGAAAGTGAAGAGTCAGTAAAAAATTCAATTTGGCAAAAAGACATGCAATAGGATTAATATCAAATCCATAGATTTGTTTAAGAGCACTTAGTTTTTCTTTCTTTGAACGATCTGATTTGTTGATTATTTTTTTTATAATTTCTATCAAAAATACACCAGTTCCACATGCTGGATCCATAATTTTTTGTCCAAACTTATAGCGATTTTTGATCATTTGATTTGCTAGTTCAGGTGGAGTATAGAACTCTCCCAGATTATGGCGAACTTCTGAACTGATTAAATTTTGATAAAAAACATGAAACAAATCAGAAGGTATTGATATTGATGAATTCTTAAGTCGATTAAAACAATCTGCTTGAAAAAGGTTTTGAATTATTGAGTACAACTGATTATCTTGAAAAATCCAAGAGAAAAAATCTAAATCGAATATTTCTGGAAAAAATTTATCTACTTTAGTAATATTTTTCCTGTTCACTTTTTTGTTATCTTTCTTTTCTTCTTTCATTTTCTCTGTTATATCGTTTAAATCATAATCATAAAAAAAAATAAAATGCAAATCTTTTACCAGAATTACACAATAAATATGAAGTAAATAGAGATTTTTACTTAAATTAACCTCACTATAGAAAGATCGGAAGAATAATTTCCATTTTTTATATCCAATGTCAAATTTCTCTTGAAAAATAGTATCTTCTTTCTGCTTTAAGTTAATCAAAGATCTAAACCTTTGAAACATGGATGATTTTATCCCGAAAAATTCATCTACTTTTTCTGCAGAAAGCAAAAGAGCCATATTCTATTATTATTTCCAGAAGAAAAAAAAGTGTTGATAATTTTAATATTATTTTTAAAATGCTTTATTAATGATCTGTTGGATAAGGAATTCCTCCTTCCATTTTAAATTTCTGACCACAAGCTTCGCAAAAGGCTGCATTTCCTTTTTGTAAGAGAGTTACCATTGAAGGAGGCATTTCAGCTCCACAATTGGAGCAGTGAAATTTTGGAATTTCCTCTATTTCATCTGATTTTTCAGATGGTTTTTTTTCTTTGGAAGTGCTAACTTGTTCCTTCTTCTCTCTAAGCATTCCTTTTTTATCTTTTTCTGTTATTTTTTTAGCGATTTCTTCTTTTGTCATTATTAGATCCTTTTTTGCTTTTGGATAAAAGAAGTACTTCAATCGTCTTAAGGTAATTTTATATATTTCAATCACTTCAGTAAATTTCTTATAGCGGAAAAATCCGAATGGGCATATAAAAATTAACCAGGCTAAAGAAAAGAGTAAAACCACAATTAAAAACACAATACTCTTTAAAAACCAGAAGATTCCTTTGAATATAACTGCAATTCCATCTAGTATTCTATATAAGAAATAAAGTAATGTTGCAAAAAGAGCAAAGACGACAATTCCAATAATTACTTTCTCAGGAGTGCCCATTTCCAAATAGTTCTGCCATAAATCTGCAAACCCTAATAAGGATGATAATGATAACAAGAATCCTTTCATTTTTTTATTCACCAATTTGATAAATTAAATCACTTGATTATTATATACTTGATTATAAATTACTTGAACGTTGGAAAATGGTTTCTAATTATAAAATATTATACCTTTTATTTCAAATAACTTTAGGCCATAACTTAGCATCGTTTTTCCCATAACTTAATTTGGATGTTTTTTTATTAATCATTAATGGAAGACTCACCCAAAATCTTGAATTCGTCTTCGAAAATCTCCCGATTTGCAACTTGCACAAAAGATTGTTATGGCGCTTGCGTTTATATGGGAATATGGGATGATAATAAAATCGCTCATCCTCTTATACAAACGATTCCCTCAAAAAAGCACCCTTTTACTCAAGGTGTTTTCTGTGCGAAGTACACCAATAAAATAGGTTCTATTTATCATAATTCAAGATTACATGTTCCACTTATCCGACAAGCTCCCAAACCCTGCCAAAATTTTAAAGAAATTTCCTTTTCAAATGCTTGGGAACAGTTGTTAATGAAATTAAAAGAAATCTATTATCAACATGGAGCAGATAAGATCCTTGCGGCATTTTATTCTGGAAATACGGGATTACTTTCTCAATTTTCCCCATTACGCTTTTTTAATAAAATGGGGGCCTTAATTACCACAGGAGGGATTTGTAATGAAGGAGGAATTGCAGGATTACGTCAAATGTTTGGAACTTACTCTCTTTCTCATCCTCTGCAAATTACCAATCCTGAAACACACCTCTTAGTTATCTGGAATTCAGATCTAACAAATAATAATAATCATGCTCATCTTTTGGTAAGAAAAGCAAAGAAAAATGGAATGAAAGTTGTTGTAATAGATTCAAGAGAAACCAAAATTGCAAATCAATCTGATTTTTTTTTGAAAATTACGTTAAATACTTCTCATCTATTAGCCATTGGAATAATTAAACAAATTCTTCAATTACATGCGGAAAATCATCGATTCTTATTTGATCATGTGGATAATTGGGATTCTGTTAAAGAGATAATCAAGAAAGTTAATATTATTGAATTATGTAATAAAATTGGCATTTCTTTAGAACAGTTAAAATCATTTGCTTCTCTCTTAGTAGAAAATACTTCACATACTTTATTTTTAATTGGATATGGTACCCAAAAAGATAGATATGGTGGATATTTTGTTCAATTTATTTCTTTAATCCAAGTGGTATTAGGAAATATTGGAAAACCTGGAGCGGGAATTATTTATTCACTAAGTGATCATAAAAGAGATATAAGAGAACGTATTATTAAAAAAATCACATTTAGTAATTCAGACTCTTTAAATCAATATAATTCGCATGAAATTATTAAATTAGCTAATATTCTGCAAGATCATGAAATAAAATTGTTATTCGTCTATAATTTCAACCCTGCCAGTAGTTTACCGAATCAAAACCTTCTTAGATCCGTTTTAAAGCGCGAAGACTTATTTGTTGTTGTTTTAGATTGTTTTTTGAATGAAACATGCGCTTATGCTGATTTAATTTTTCCAATGAAAATGGCCCCAGAAACGAATGATTTGGTAAGTTCTTATTATATGCCCGGTCTTTCGATTATTCAAGCAGGACCATGTCCATATTCGAACTGTCTTTCAAATCATGAGTTTTTTGATCGCTTAGGAATTGATTTTGGAAACCAAATTGGGTGGTCTTCTTCTATATTGGAACAATTTAAGATATCTTCAGAACAAATGGTTAGAAGTTGCATGAAAATTTTAAATTCTCAACAAAGAAAGGAAATTGAAAAAAACGGATATGTTTTATTTTTTAATCCAGATGAAACTTTCTTTTCTGATTTACAATTTCCAACATCCACTGGAAATATACAATTACACTCCATTATGGAATATTTTATTCATCATCATGAATTATTTCTTAAAACCCTGCATAAAAATCCAGGAGATTTTTATCTTTATACTCCTCACCATCCACATTTTATTCATTCACAATTAGGAGAAATAAATTCTCAGTTTAATTCTGATTTTTTAAAAGTATTTCTAAATCCTTTAGAAATTGAATCTATTGACTCTCAAGTAGGCGAAAGAGTTAAAGTTTCAAATCAATTTGGAGAAGGAATATTTATTCTTGAAGCAATGCCTTCATTAGGAAGAAAAATGGCTTTAATATATTCAGGTGGTCCAAATCGAAATCCTTCTTCTTTAAATGCCAATCATTTCACAAATTCAATTCCTGAAATTCTTGGTCATTCGGGCTCCTATTTTTCTGGAACTGTTCATATTAGTGCGGTAAAATCAGAAAAGGAGAGATAGGTATGTATTCAATTATGAAATTAATAATATAATCAATTATATTTCGAATTAACCTTTCCCAAAGCAGTTTTCCATTCATTTATTTTACTTGCAATTTCTTCAAAAAGGATGCGCTCTTCCTGTGTTAAATAACGCTCAGATTGACTTCTCCCTGTTTGTACAGCAAGCCGGTTAATTTTTGCTAAACGGACGCGAATTAAATCGTTTACATCACTGAGCAATTGTTTAAACTCTTGTCGTGGAATTTTCCCTTGTTCGTAGAGTTTATTCATAATCTCTAATTGTTCTCGCGCTTGTGTATAAATATAGTTTTCAGCGATTTTTCCCAATTCAGGATTAGTAGATTCTTGAAAATTAATTTTCTGAATTCCTTTTCGATTTAAATGCTTTGTATCATCAAATTTTACAATTCCTTCTTCAACTAAAATTCGGGCAATGTATTGGTCGATTGTCATTGGATGCCCTAATTTAAATGGACCAATATGCTTCCCTAAAATATGAAAAGAAGGAAATTCTTTGATTACAATTACATCTATTTTTTGATGTATGTATTTATTTTGATCTCGTTTTAATTTATTTTTAATTGAAAGCGGGCTCATTTCTTCTAATATTGTAATACCTACAGCTTAAAAAAAATCACTTATTATAAGATCAATAAAGCCATTAAGGAAAATCACCAATAATATACTAATGAAATTTAAGGATATCTGGGAAGTATTTAGTATTTCTACTTCAATAAATTCATGGACCATCGGTCTAATTATATTTCTTATTCTTAGTTTTCTTGCTGGTTATTATTTAATGGCATCACAAGTAAAATTGGTAAAAAAGGAATTTTGGAAATGGAAGGATACAGTAAAATGTATTATTTTCGCCTTTTTCTTTGGAAATGGCTTAACTATTGTAGCAACAACAATTGTGTCCTTTATTCTTGATTTAAATGATTGGGGTTATCAAGATCAAGCAGTATTTCTTCTAATTCCGCTAATTTTCTGTTTGTCCTTTATTTCTATTTATCCTCTTATTGAATTTATTTTTATGGCTCATTTTTCTCACGAAATCAGTACAACTCCTTTTCAACAACCTTTTGAAAAAATCATTAAACACTTTTCAAAACCTTGGAGTTATGTTTTAGCGATATTTATCTATGGATTAGCAATTGTTCTTCCCCCTGTGTTATTAACTTCAGTGTTTCAAGTGAAATTTATTATTGCGTGGATTAGTTGGCAGCTAATTTATCCAATGATTATTATCCTTTATTATGCATCAGTGGGGTATATAATCGCTTTTGGTATATTTACAATAAGTCTTCCTCATCTACCTCGTTCTACCTTTCTACATTTTGATCGAAGTAATCGTGCAATGAAAGAATTCTTTAGAGATCCTATGACCTATATTGTTTACGGAACTCTTTTCTATTCCTATATTTATTTTATTTATCGAACAATTGCAACTATTTCTCGATTTGATATTAACTATGTTCCATATACAGTATCATGGTATAATGTAGATTGGTCGATTCCCATTTCTCTTGCTTTAGCCATTACTGCATATTTCAATCGTTATTGGAAAAGAAAAGTAAAATCTTCTACACAATCTATACTTTTTTCTACTTTCTTAATTGCAGCGATGGGAGTTAATATTATGCTTAATTATTTAATTGCTAGGCCTTATGTTTTCCAAGATTTATTTATGAAATGGGACGTTACTGCAACTTTTTACGATTTACGGGGGATTAACAAATACGGGAATCGTGTTGAACTCTATACTGAGTTGAATTTAATTGGAGTTATTGAAGAATTCATGCTTTTTATAATAATTTCCTATTTCTTTTTTATTCAAAAAAACCATAAAGCAATTCGTAATGCATTTATAGGAACAGTTACATCGGCAGAAGAGAAGTTTAATCCAATTCCTGGTTTTAATATGATTCGTTACCAACCAGAATCTGAACAAAAATTTGCCTATGAGTCACTAGAACGAATGTATTTAAGGATTCCAAATAAACGGGGATTAAGTTTTGATCAAGATCGATTTAGAGATCCTCTTTTTGATGCTTTATCTGATAGAACATTTATTTATGGGTATAATTGGAGCCAAAAACTATTCACAAGGTTAATGATTGAATATCCTGAGAAATTTTTCCCGGTTGTTGAAACTGGGCTTAAATCAGAGAATCCTGATATGATAACTTCAATTTTAGAATGTTTTTCTAATGATACTCTTCAATGTCTTCAAAAAATCAATGAAGATTTGTTTCTTCGTATTCTTTCAACTAGAAATCACTTTCACAAAGAGTTATGTCTGCAAGTATTAGTTTTAAAATATTCAACAAATGATATGAATCAAAAAATAAGTTCTAAATTACTACATATTTTACTTTCTCTCTTAGAATATCCGGATTATAATATTCAAGGGAAAGCGCTCCGTATTCTTGCTACATTTCCAGATCAAGTAGAACATTCAATTTTCATTTCTCGATTAAATGATCCACATCCCCAAATTCAAGAAGCAGTAGCTCGAATTGCAGGTGAAATTGCAACAATTGATATAGAATCATTAAGTGTATCGAAATTAATAGAAATGGCATCAAGTGTCAATCCAAAAACTAAAGCAATAATATTGGAAACTCTTGCTAAGATTGGAAATTTCGAAAAAAATCATATTCCCCTTGATTTTTTCAAAGATCATTTGTTTGATCCAAATATTTCTATAAGAAATGCCGCTTTTCTGGGACTTAAATCGTATCTTCAAGAAAAACCATTTGGAGTTTCTATTGATTATTTGCTAAACGCTGCAAAAGGAAAATCTTTCGAGATTCAGAAACTTTTAATTTCGCTTTTTCCATCTATCTGGAAACAGTCACCCTTAAAAATTCTTTCGGTGCTAAAATTATACATCAAATCCAAAGATGGAGATTTTGCAAGAATTGCTCAAGCTCAATTAATTGAGATGGCTGAACAAGATCCAAAGTTTATTGTTTCAGAATTAATTAAAGAATCCGATACTGAAAGTATTTTAACACGTGGGAAAGTTGTACAGACTATATTAAGCATTACAAAGCAATTTCCAAACCAAATTATTCCCTTACTTGTTCAAAACATTTCTTCAAATAATGATAATTCAAAAATTAATGCTGTACGTGTTTTATCTGATTACTGTAGTATATGTTCTGTTGAAATTTCTCCAAAAACTTTATTTGAAATTTGGAAAAAGGAATCTTCAGATAAAATTAAAATTGAATTGCTAAATATCATTCAATCTATCAATTCCACAAATTTAGCAGAATTGAAGCCCTTTATTAATGATCTTTTAAAGACTTTTAAGACATCAAGTAAATCCTTAAGGATCTCCATTGCAAAAATGATTTCAAGTTTGGTATTACAAGATCCTGAATTAATCTCAATGAAATTTATCAATATTATGATAAACGATGTCGATTCCTCTGTAAAAGAACAAGGTTATAAGATATTGGGAATAATTGGAGGTTCTTCTCCAAAAAAGGCAATAAATATTCTAATGAAAGGATTAAAAGAAGATGATTTCAGCGTAAAAAATACTTGTCTTAAAAGTTTAGTCGAAATATCTCTGAAATCGCAAGACATCCTTGTATTTTCAAATCTTCTAAAATTACTTGAAGATCCAAACAAGTGGACCAGAAAATCCATTTTGAATATTTTTGAATCTTTAGATGAAGACCAAAAAAATATGGTAAATGTAGAGTCTGTTCTTGAAAGAATTCATATCTCTACTGAGGATGAAGATGTTTTACTCGCATTTGTGAAATGGATTGGGACACTAAATCAACAAAATTTTAGCCTTATTTTTCCAAAATTTATTAAACTCATGGCTGATCCAAGGGAAACTATTCGAACTGCAGCAGTATCTGCCTTAGTTCGATTATCTAGAAAAATCGATTCAGAAATACTTATACCACAATTACTTTCTCATTTATCAGATGAATCTCCTATTCATTTGGAAGAATCTGTTGTTCTTGCCTTAAAAAGAATTGTGAAATATGAAAAGAAAGAAATAAAAGATAGAGTTATTGCCATTTTAAGTATTCGAGCTCACCATACTCAAAATAAAATTATGCAGGCTGCGCTTTCTGAATTAAGAAAAAAGTAAAAATATAGAATAAAATTAGAATCTTTCATATTAATAGTAATATGTTATTCTATTGAAGAGAGAATGGATGAATATTTTTGTTTCATTTTTATATTAATCAATCCCCTGTTCGATAGATTTTTAATTCCATTTTGAATGTTTTTCTTATAATCTTGAGATTTTTCACTTGTAAATTCAAAATTACTACGCAATTTCATATTATCTTCTAAGATTTCAGAAAGAGATTTTTCAAATTCAGGGATTTTTTCAGCGAAATGTTTTCTTTGAAGATTTTGACCAAAAATGGAAGGAAACACAATTTCTATTCTTTCTTCAAAATCATTATCTTCAATCAAGGCAATTCCTATGGGAATGTAAAATTTACTTGTTGGATTTCTGATTTTTGTTATCTCATCACTAATTTGCCACTCCTTGATCTTTTTCTCGTGGATATTACACTCTTTCATCTTTTGCTCAATTATTTTATATATTTCTTGCTCTAACTCGATTAAATCATTAAGATTTTTTTGAATTGAGATGATTTTTTCTTCTTTCTCTTTCTTCAATTCTATAATCTTTTGTTCTTGGTTTTTCTTTTGATCTTGTAGTTCCTTTTGAAGTAATTTAATCTTTTCTTCTGCAGTTAAATTCGTTTTTTCCACATTTTCTCTAATTGTGTTAATTTTTGAAGAGATTTCATCCAATTCCTCATTTGATTTCTCCAGAGTTTCTCTGAGGAAGGCAATATTTTGATAAGCATCAACCACGACATCTCCAACTTTTCTGGTTTTTAAAATATCTAATTGAAGAAAATCCTTGTTTTTCTCATTTGCCTTTTCAAATAAAATATTTATACCTATGAAAAGTTTACCTATTCGCTCAATAATAGATTTTTGTTCCTGTAGGACCCAACGATCTATATTATTTTTCGCTTCATCTAGTTTTGTTTTAATCATTGTATCATCAATTTGATCAAAATGTCGAATTTTCTTTTTATAAAAACTCTTTACATCTTTAAGTTGAACCTTTAAATCAAGTTTCCATTTTTCTATAGGTTCCTGAATTAATTCTTTAAGTGATTTCCAACGATGTCTGGTTCCTCGAATGAAATTTAGTAAATCTAGCCATTCTTGGGCAAAATCGATGGCATCATCAAAAGTATATTGGCTTTCTAGAAGATTAAATTTCGATAAATTGATTGGTTGAACATATGGCATCATTTTTCCAATACAATTTAAAAGAAATGGAGGAACAAGCCCACGGATCTTTCTGAAGATATATTCTTCCTCTGAAATCTCATTTTTCTGACTAGAAAGTTCGAATGATTCTTGAAATTGAATTATAGATTTTACTTTTCTTAATCGCTCTAAATAAAATAAATCTTGATTTCTTAATATATGACCTACTTGAGCAGTTCTAGGTGCGTTTACTATTTTTTCTTCAAAAAATAAAACCCCAACATTATCTAAAACGAGTTTGGCATTTGGCTCAGATTGGATGAACATAACTGGCCAGAGTATTTCTGACATTTTAACGATGTGTTCTATATCTAAATTCATCCGATTTAAGATTGTGATAAAATTTGCTGCAATGCTCTCGTCAAAACTTAATTCTTGTTGGGTTTTTTCCTCTATTGCAAATGGAAATCTATTTACCATATAAAGTCGCTCATTATTAGTAATTATACTATATATCCTTCCTTAACCAAAAAATATTTATTCCTTCCCAACAACAACAAAAAATAATGCAAGATTCTCAAGAAAGTATCGAAGTTTTAGTTGAATGTCCTAACCTTAATTGTAATAAAACAAAGTATATAACAGTTCCAAAATACTTGTTTGGAAATAAAAAAATGGGGACATTAAAGGTACAAGTCCATGCAGGGATATGTTGTGAACATGAATTTATTGCTTTTGTATCAAATGACGGTAAGATTCGAGGATATGAATCTATAGATATGGCAATTGATCTTTCCAAAATAAAGAAAGCAGCGATAGAAGGAAAAATATACATTCGAGATTTGATATCCACATATGGTGATTATGCTTTAAGCTCCTGTCTTCATGCAATTTTATGTAATTTTCCTATTATTTTTTTGCGAAATGAAAGTGAAAAAAGTAAAACTGCAATGATTTCTCATTTATTCAATCAATTCTTGCCTGAAATATATCAGAAAAATTTAGTCCAAGTTTCTACAATAAAAGAAGAAGATTATTTAAAGACTCAGATCAGTGAAGCTTTAGTAATAAGTCCTACTGGTGTTTTGGCAAATTCACCATGGGAGCATATATCTTTAAATATCGAGAAAGAACTAATTAATAATGCTTTATCAATTCTAGATGATTCTTCTCAAGAAGTAATAATACAGCAAGGGATTGAAAAAATATTCACTCATGCTGAATTTATTGCTAAAAAAATTGAGAAAAAAGACATATATGAAGAAGATCTAATGAAGAAATTCAAGAAAGAGTTTAAAAAACCCCTTCGTGAAGAATATCTAAATCTGCTGAAAGATATTGTCAAGTATAGATTTAAAAAGGACATAACGCGCATAAAAATTCGGAGTTTTGATACTTTGAAAGAAGGATTATGGTGAATTCTCGAGATTAATTAAATTTTATGATTGTTAATTTCTATTAAAATATTTTTAGAGTTCTTTTTTTTTGATTTTGCATTAAATACCCTTAGTTGAATTATGAGTAAAAAGCAGGATAATTCTGAAGATTTAGATCATTCTATTTATTTAGGATTACAAGAATTAAAAGAAACCTATAAACAACATGAAACTCCACAAATTCAAGAACGACGGGCATTAATCTTAGCTGATTTGGGGATTTTTTACTGGAAAAAGGAAAAATTAACTGAAGCCCGTAAATATTTCTTATTAGCTTTATCTGAATATGAGAAATTACATGATGAATTCAAAATTGCAAATGTTAAGGGGAGTTTAGGATCATTATTTATTCAAATGGGTGAATTTGGGCTTGCACTTCGTTATAATGAGGAAGCGTACGAGTATTGGCAAACACATAATTATTTAAACGAAAGAATTGCAACTTTACAGAATTTAGGAATATGTTATTTGAAAATGAAAGAGGAGGTTAAAGCAACAGATTTTCTTTTGAAAGGTTTGCAAATGGCTATATATTTGGAAGATGAGTTGCAGTTTGCTGCAACTATTCAAATTTTACTTGAGCATTATGAAAAACTCGAAAGATATGATATGCTTTTAGAATTAAAGCGAAAGGCCCTTGATTTTTGGATCCAAATAAAAATACCCAAACGACAATTTAAGACACTGATTGATTTAGGCGTAATTTGTCAGATTCTTGAAGAATATAATACTGCTGTCAATTATTTTAAGAGAGCTTATAATATTGCTTATAATTTAGGCGATTTAGAGAAAATGTATTTGGCAGAAGGTTTTATTGGTGAATGTTATGTTAAATTAGGTGATATGGAAAAAGCTAAAAATGTGTATCTCCAAACTTTCAAATTAGCTGTATATCTTAATACAATTTCAGATCATAAAGAAGCGGTTGAATCTATGCGCTTGCTTCTACTAACTTTAGGATATAGTCAAAAAGAATTAATGCATGAAGAACGTAAAGCATTACATGAAGCACATAAGGATCAAGCAGAAAAGCTTTAAATGTTATTCGCTCCCTTAATTCTAATGAAAAAGTGGTATCAATGAAAAAAATAGCAGAGTTATGGGAATCTTTTGGAAATCCACATGATAAACAGGTAAAATGTAATGTCTGCTCTCACTATTGCATCATTAAGCCTAATAATCGGGGTTTCTGTAGAACTCGAGTTAATTTAGATGGAACACTTTATTCTCTTGATTATGGCGCATTAATATCTCCTGGAACCAATGATCCAGTGGAAAAGAAGCCATTATATCATTTTTTTCCCGGTAGTCAAGCGTTTTCAATTGCAACAATAGGATGCAATTTTAAATGTAAGCAATGTCAAAATTGGGAAATTTCTCAATCATACCCTTCAGATGATGGTAAAATGGCATTATTTTCTCAGAAAGATCAACATGATTTTGGAATTCATTCCTTTTTATTAACAGAAAGGACTCCAGATCAAGTTATTTCCCAAGTAAAAAGAATAAAATCAACCTCAATTGCATATACGTATAATGAGCCAACAATTTGGTTTGAATTTATTAAAGATACTTCTATTTTAGCTCATAAAGAAGGAATTAAGAATATTTTAGTTTCAAATGGATATTCTTCCCCAGAAGCTAACTCAGAGTTGATTAACTTTATTGATGCAGCAAATATTGATATAAAATCAATGGAAGATTCTTTTTATAAAAGGGTTGTTGGAGTTCCATCTGTTCAACCTGTATTAGATACATGTAAATTCTTTAAAGAAAATAATGTTCACTTGGAAATCACTAATTTATTAATTCCTGGTGAAAATGATTCTCCTTCTGTAATTCGTGCTTTAATAAAGTGGGTCTTAGAAAATTTGGATCGTGATACTCCTTTACATTTTTCGGCTTATACCCCACGATATCGGATGAATCATCCTTCTACTTCAAAAAATATTCTGAAATTTGCCTGGAAAGAAGCCAAGTCTGCAGGTTTGCATTATGTTTATATGGGAAATGTATATACTACTAAAGGAAATAATACATATTGTTCTAAATGCGGTGAATTGATTATTTCACGACAAGGATATAATGTTACTGCACCAGGATTATCTTCCGAGAATACTTGCTTAAAGTGTGGTGAAAAAATTCCAATTGTTGGTAATTACATAAAATCTTCAAGATTTTCCTTTTTCTGAGTGTAATCGACAAATTCCTTTATTCAACAATACGTTCTATAATCTTTTTATTTTTTTATTGCTTGAACTTTTTGATATAGATTCGAAAACATTATAGGTAGAATTTAGGAATGACACCACAGACGTTGCGGAAAAACGTAAAAATAGGTTTTTTGGGGATTGTAATGGTGCTTCTTCTCCTTCCCATGCTAATTCAAGGAGGATCTCCCAATATCCCAATAGATAACAATTTAAATCCTGATTCACACTTTGAATCAACAACTCTCTCTGACCAAAGCAGTTCAGATTATACTACATTACCATATTTACGCAATTCAACTCCCTATCTTAATTGGGTAGAATTGTTGATAAATAATGCCACACTCCCAAAATCCCCTGCTGATCAATATTTACCTCTATATTATTCTCAAACAGATCGTTCGGGAGAAAATATTACAGATAATCATCATTATTTTGAAGATACCGTCGTATTTTTAGACGGATTAGCAAGCTTAGTTGGATACTCTAACAACCAAATTCTTGCTTATTTTCAAAATTTAAAAGATTACCCATTTTGGGACGAATCTACTAATGATCCTGGCTTTTATTCTTATATAACTGCAGATACACAATCAAATTCATCAGTGAAAGAAGTAAAAGGAAATGCCCAATATATCTTATCACTAAATAAGTTGTTAGAAGATACTTCCACAAAATCACAAGCATCTGGTTTAATTCATAATCAGTGGAATGTTTTATCTGAATCATTTTTAGATACTGATAATTTATTGTATAATCACTCTAATTATAACGGACAGAAATACATAGAAGATCAATTTTTAGTTGCTTTATCTGGATTTTTGATTAATAAATATAGTTTAGCTGATGCTGCAGGGGCAAAAGCTGAAGCAAATAAAATTATGGAAATATTAATAGATGAATATGCAACTGAAAACTATTTGATCTATAGTGAAAATGCATTTGATTATAAAAGAGATGTTGACCTTAGTACAACTATTTCTTCATCCATTCGAGATTTAGAAACAAATGCTTATGGAATTTTAGCTCTTCTTGAATGGTTCCTTTCTGATGAACTAGTTGAAAACAGCAATTATCAACGAGTAGAGAAAGCTGAGGCAATTTTTAGTAATTTCTATCGCCATCTCTGGAATGAAAATTACTCCTTGTTTATGAATGCAATGTCTAAAGCGGGTTCAGTTGTTATTGACCATACTATTAGCGTCGAAGCCAATGCAATAATGATGCTGGCTATCGAAAAATTATTCCAGATTACAGGTAATTTTACATATTACCAAATTTGTATGGAAATGTTTCAAGGAATACAAAAAAATCTCAGAGATCCTGTTTATGGAACTTACTATACCTCCTTAAATAGTACTTCATCCCAAATTAATATCACAAAAAGTTTGAAGACTCATAGTTATTTATTAAGAACCTACATAGAATTAAATGAATTTGCTCAACACTCTTCAGTTTCATTAAGTTTAAATCAAACAGAGTTCATCAAGGGAGAAGAAACTCCATTAAACGTTTCTGCAGAATATCTTTTTGATTTCTCATTAACTGCTGGTGATTTTACTCAGCAAAAATCATATGAAATCATAAATGCTTCTTTCTTTTACGTTTTTCGGTCACCGAATGGAAGTATATTAGAAACATATGATATTTTTGGAAACAATTCAGGAAAAAGTTCACTGCTCTTTAATTTTAGTGAAGATATGGATTTTGGAGAATATTATATTGATTTACGTGTAAATTATACCGGAATTTCGACTAAATTTGATTCCGCGACGTTTATTTTACAACCTGGAATTGATATTATTAATCTTGTTCTTCAAAATAAAAAAATACGATGTGGAACAGAATTAAATGTATCATTTTCGATTAATTCAGAGAAATTGACTAATTTCACTGTTGATATTGATATTGAAGGTGATTTCATTACGAACGAGACTTTTAACAATCATCTGATTTTAGCTGAAACACTTAATAATTTTAGTTTTATTGTAGATGTAGATCAAAAAGCAGATTTTGGCGATTCAGAAATTCTCATTAAAATTTTAAATAACTCATTGCTTTATGATGAAGCAAGTATTTCATATTCCATTATTAGTTCTATAGAAGTAATTTCTGTTCAACAAGATGCTACAGTTTTTCGAGCACGGAATTTTTCCACTATTGTAACTGTGGAAAATACAAAAAACTTTGCAGAGTCAATAATTTTAGAGTTTTCAGGTGAATTCATTAGTACTGTTAATCAGACTATTGATTTAGTAGCATTTCAATCAATAACTCTTGATTTAATCTCATTCATAAATCAAGAAGCGCCCTTGGGTGATTTAAATTATGAATTAAAGATTAAACGTGAATCAGATAATTCCTTAATTGAATCTTATTCATTATCTTCAACAATAAAGAACCCAATTGAAATTCTATATTTGACTCCACCAGAAAGCTCTTATCAATGGCGAGAAAATAATATTATATGTGCTGTGCAAAATAATATGGATTCTATTCAAGAAATTAAAGTCTATCTTAATGGAGATCTCATTTCTTCTTTAACTAAAGTGGCACCGGGTGAAAATATTTTAAGTATACCAATTGGTGAAACACTCCGTAATCCTTATGAATTGGGAATGAAATCTTATACTATCGAGATTTATGACATTAATGGTATGATGTTATACCAAGACACAATTTCTACAAATGTGGAACCTTCATTGGGAAGTATTTTACTTGGATATGTTCTTCCTTTAGCAATACCAATTATTGGAATTGTAGTTGTGAAACATATGGCTCTTGAAAATAAAAAACGATTAATGTAATGAAAAAGTAAATGAAGTGAAGAAAATGAACAAAAATCAGAAAATAATAACTATCCTTGTTTCTATTGCAATTTTTGGAATTATCTTTCCAACATTGATTGGATACACTGGACATTCTTATAATCTAGCTTCGACTCATCCAGTATCTGCAGCAGATCAAATCACATCAGATGATGTATCAATTGATCGTAGCACTATAAAACGCGTTTTACAATCGGTGAATATTACTTTCAATAATTCTCATTTATTAAATTCTCCTGGATTTAACGCTAATATTACTTTTGCAGATGATTCTAGTCTTTTGTTACCGATGGCTAACACTACAAGTAATCCTCAAATTTGGTCTGTTATATTTACTCCAGATGCTTATAATATCACAGGTCAAGCTAATGTCTATATTCAAGGAACTTCTGGGGGAATTGAAAACAATGATCCAGATGCTTCATTTGTTATTGAGAATAATAAACCATCTGTTTCAGTTCAACTAGATAAAGAAGAATATTATCGGGAAGAAACCATTTCCATGAATTTTTTCCCATCAGATGTTGAACAAGCTGTTGGAGAATTAACTTGGATGATTAGCTTATATAGATCAGGTTCAGCAACACCTCTCCAGATTTTAGTAAACAACGAGTCTATTTTTGAGTATTCATATGATATTGCTAATGATACTTCATTGGGAAATTATTACATCAATGCAACTTGTTGGGATGCTGATGAACGGAATGTAGATTTATATTATTTTGAGATCTTGAATAATGATCCTATAATTGATGCCATGCAATTGGAAATTGGTGAAAATATATATAACGAAGTGAATGCTACGAACATTCCCGTATATCGGGGAGAAAACTTTAAGATTCGACTCAATGCTTCAGATATTGATGGTCATTTTGAGAATTTCCGAATTACAATTACTGCTAAAGATCCAATTACAGGAACTGCAATTTTCTTCAGTGATTACAACGATATTTTACCAAATTTAACTAAAACTTCATGGTTATTTGAAAAAGATGTTGTTTTTCCTACAACCATCAATATTGGAGTAGTTTCTATGAATGTTGAATTAAGAGAATATTCTACTGATAATGAAACTTTAATCGGTAAAACAAGTGAAATCATCGAAATTCAACTCAAAAATAATGCACCTGAAATAAATAAATTTTATATTAATGGTTTATATGGAGTACCTTTAAGCTTTACTCAAAATGAAATCCTAAACTTCACATTTGATGTAATTGATGATGAAGATTCTAGTATTATTGCTCTGAATCAAGAAAATAATAAAGATGTTTATGCTTATATTACCATTATTTTAACTCATGATGCAACAGGAACTCAAAAACAATATACTATTCCTTACCAATATTCTAGTACAGAAAAATTTCAATTAAATACTGCAGAATTAGCTGCGGGAACATGGACAGTCCAAATTCTTTTACAAGATACTGATGGATTAACTTCTGGGTTATCTGATCCAGTTAAATTTGAAATTGAAACAACTAATACATTTAATTCCATGATTTGGCTCATGTTTGTTATTGGAATTATTATTGGTGGAGTTGCTGTTTTTGCAACTTCTTATACAGGATTGAAGATACGTTTAATGCAAAAGTCCCAAATTTCTGAAACAGAAAGTAATACAGAGAGTTCAAATAATGTTGAAGAAAATAAAGCACCACCTAAAGTAGAAAAACCAGAATCGAAACCTAAATTGAAAAGAAATAAAAAATTAATCAGAAAATTATAATTTTTTGATGAATTATTAAAACGAAGGATCTCCTAATTCACACCACTTTTTTAATCTTTTTCACATATTTTTCTCACACTATGAGTTTTAATATAGGAGATTTACGTATCATTGTATTTAAGAAATTTG